>NZ_JBDIVO010000240.1:0-7416 GCF_039794385.1 Methylocaldum sp.
GGCTTGGATCAGTCCGATGGCCAGGCCGAGCCGAATGACCAGCGGCAGGGCCAGGGTGACCGAAACCACGAGCCAAAACGCAAAGACGCTAATGGCGGCTCCGGAACTCCAGACGAAAATGGCCAGGAGCGGGCTAGAACAAACCGACGATTTGACAGGGTAGAGAATATAGCCGACCGCCGTGCCGACTATCGCATACAGAAATAGCGCATGCGTGGAAGAACCCGATTCGCCGCCACGCCAAAAATCGAGCGTCATCAGCAGCGAGATCCCGATTCCCAGCAGATACGGCGGGATCATGGCCACCAGTGGATTTCCGCGCCACATAGCCGGCTATCATCCTTCGTGCTGTTAGCCGTGAATTCCCTAAGTCGCTGCCCTTAATCCGGCGAGGTTCTTACCGCCTGACTTGGCTGCAATTTTGGACCGATGGCGCTCGACGTACTCGAGCAACAGCCCGAACTGGGCGGATAACGACTGCTCGGCCACGCCGATCGGATTCTTGAAGAAACTGGCGAGGTGTGGCGTCGGTCCGGACTCTCCTTGACAGCCGGCGAAATGGATCAGACGGATCAGATCCAGTACCAAGGGAGCGGCCAGTATGGAATCGCAGCCTTGCCAGGTGAACTGCATCGTCATGGGCACATCCATGAATCCCTGAAAGTGGATCAAGTCCCACGCCGTTTTCCAATCGCCCAAGGAAGGCACGAAATTGATGGAAACTCCCGCTTGAACCGGATAACCGAGTATTCTCTCCAGAACGGCTTCCTTATTGCCGATTTTCGCTTTGCTGTTGTCGGGATCGTTCAGTGTCCGCCCGTCGTTATTGCCGAGCAGGTTATAGCCCTCCCAGCTCATGACGCGAAGGTTGCGGCAGGCGAACATCGGCGCCAGTGCCGTTTTCACCAGCGTTTC
Source organism: Methylocaldum sp. (assembly GCF_039794385.1). NCBI lineage: Bacteria > Pseudomonadati > Pseudomonadota > Gammaproteobacteria > Methylococcales > Methylococcaceae > Methylocaldum > Methylocaldum sp. The sequence goes on from NZ_JBDIVO010000240.1 coordinate 916, forward strand.
GCCGGTTTTGCCGTCGTTGCCGCAGTACGATACGCCTTTTACCTCGGCGAGCTGCTGCAGGGCCGCCACGTTCGCGCCCAGATTGGGGGTGAAGTTGACGTAAGAGCAGCCTTCGGAAAAGGCCGCGTAGACCCAGGCCATGCCCGGCGAAATCAAATCCTTTCTGTCCTCGTTCAGGAGTCTTTCGAAAGCGGTCAAATCCAGGTGATATTCAGATAGCGGCGGATTCGGCTCGGCCGATGTCAGATTGACCAGCACCACACGATCGAAACCGAATTTGTCGATGAAGCCGCGCAGATAGCCCCGCATCCGTTCAATCAGCGCATCGAGCGGCGGCAGACGGTCTGACGGACTCAATACGTTCCATTGCAGGGAGGAATCGATGACGACGTTACCGTTGATGCGTTGCAGATCGGCCTGAACCGCATCCAGAATTTCCCGCGAAAAGGTCCGCGACTCGCGGTAAATGCGGTCGGCGGACTCCGGCACGGAGCCCTCGGCAATGTCGTGCCCGCCGAATTCGAGATTCTCCAAGGCAACCAAATTCAGATCGGCGAAAGGCGTCAGGTCTGTGACGAGTCCGGCGCCGGAGACTAATCCCCGCCGTATCGCCGAACACCCCACGAACAGCGTGTTTGCGATGTCCCCCAAGGCACCGATTATGAAAACTCCAGTTTTCGAGACCATTTTTATGAAACCTTATTATCGTTTTGATCGAGGCACGATCCTTTTCAGGCGCGGACGACCGCTGCGGAAGCGAATAGGCCGCTCGATGCGTACCAGGCAAAAAGTCAGAGGGCTGACCAACAGAACTCACTGACCGTAGATCCAGCAGCCCCAGGTGTTTACCGGCTTTGAAACTCCGGCGAGCGTGCGGCTTGGATGTACGGACGCCGGACCTGCGCAGGTGTCTCTGTCGGAATTTGGACTCCGAGCCAGAACGCGCACGGCTCACCCGTTCCAGAAAGTAGCCGACCCAGGAGAGAGATTGAGTCGGCTTTCGTGAGAAGAGAGTTTTCGATTGATTTTAGAGCAAACTATAGACCAAGTTTTAAAGCTCACCGATTCAAGACTGAATCTGCCGTAAATTCCGACACTTAGATCACCTGGTTTTCTTGGGCACGCTGACGACGGGTCGTTGGCGTGTCGGTTTTTTGTACAGACGCCCTTTTTCGGTCTTTACTCAAAACCGCTTGTAAAGCCGGTACAGCTGCGGAATTCGAATCCGAGAAGGAAACAAGTACCGCTGTACAATTTTGCATCAGGAGGGGAAATATTTTTTTCTCAAGGTCGTGCGGTGCAGGCCCAAAAGTTCAGAAGCGGCTACCTGATTTCCTTTCGTGATTTGCAGAGCCTCGTCGATAATCGCGCGTTCGACCGCTTCGACCACTGTATAAAAAACCCCCAAAGTCGAATCTTTGGGTCCATCGACGTTAATGGCGTCGCGCAGCGCGCGCCGGGCGGCATCCAGTAAATCGTCCAAATCCGTGGAATCCAGGGAATGGCCGTCCGTGCGAGCCTTCGGTTTTATACCGAGTTCGTGCAGGCTTAACGAATTGCCCCGGCAGAGCAACACCGCACGCTTGATCGTATGTTCCAGCTCCCTGACATTTCCCGGCCAGTCGTGGGCTTGAATGGCTTTCATGGCGTCGGCCTCTATACCCGTGATTTGCCGGCCGAGTTCGTTGTTTGCCTGTCCAAGAAAATGCCGAGCCAGTAACGCGATATCTTCGCGGCGCGTTCGTAACGGCGGGATTTCGACCGTAATCAGTTTGAGCCGAAAATAGAGATCTTCGCGAAACCGCCCCGCGGCCGTTTCGACATCCAGATTCCGGTTGGTGGCGGCGATAAGTCTGGCTTTAAATGGAATCGACGCGACGCTGCCGACACGCTCGAAGTTTCGCTCCTGTAAAACCCTTAATAGCTTGCCCTGCAATTGAAGGGGAAGTTCTCCGATTTCGTCGAGAAACAGCGTACCCTCGCCGGCCGCTTCGAATCGACCGATGCGTCTCGCCTCCGCTCCGGTAAACGCGCCGCGTTCATGGCCGAACAATTCGCTTTCCACGATGTTCTCGGGCAAGGCGGCGCAATTGACCGCGACGAAGGGATGCTCGCGCCTAGGGCTATTGAAATGAATGCCGCGCGCGACCAATTCCTTGCCCACGCCGCTTTCTCCGGTTACCAGAATCGTGAGATCGTTGGTGGTCAGCAGGGACATCAGCTTGAAAATTTCCTGCATCGCTTTGCTCTGACCGATCATGACACCTTTGCCATTCGTATCCAGGCTAGCCTCAGCCGGGATTCCGGCGGCAGATTCGGCACGGCTCGACAGGGCACGCTGCAGCAACGTTCGAATCTGCGACAGTTCCAGAGGTTTTCCGAGATAATCGAACGCGCCGAGCCGCATCGCCTCCATTGCGCTTTGCATGGTTCCGTAAGCCGTCATGACGATGACCGGCAGTTGCGGATCGCGTGCGCGGATTTGAGCGAGGGCATCCAGACCGCTCAAATCCGGCATGTTGACATCGAGAAAAACGGCCGCCGGTTTCTCCCTCTCGACCAGCTCCAACGCTTCCCGTCCCCCGGAAGCGATGAGCGGCTCATAACCGTCCCGCTTCAGCAGCTGACTGAATGCCAGGCAGATGGCGCGTTCGTCGTCGGCGATCAGAATCTTGGTCATCTGATCGACTCAATCGGCAACAAAACGGCGAAACGCGCACCGCCCAAATCGCTTCGCGATATCTCTATAGTGCCCCCATGGAGCTCGACGAGCTCTTTGGAAATGGGCAACCCTAGCCCGAAGCCACCTTTTTTGTCGGTATGCAGCGGCGTGAAAATCAAGTCCATCCGCGATGGATCGATCCCCGAACCCGAATCCTCGACCGTTAACGAGACATGATCGCTTCCCGTCCGGCACGTTCCGATTCGGATCAGCCCGCCCGTCGTCATTGCTTCGGCGGCATTGACGAGCAGATTCAGCAACACCTGCTTGATGCGGTCGGCATCCAGGCGAACCTGCGGCAGCGAAGAGTCGAGCCGGCATTCGAGAGAAATGGCCCGGTGTTGCAGTTGCGGACCGAACAGGCGCCTTACGTCGTCGACCAGATCGTTCAGGTCGATCTCGACCGGATCGAGACTCCGGGACCGCCCGAAGTCTAGGGCACTGGAGATCACCAATTCCAGACGACGGATCTCGTCGAGCGCTTGTCGTATCGGCTCTGCTTGAGCTTTATCGACATTCTCCTGCATCAGTTGCAGTTGCAATTTGATTGCCGTGAGCGGATTTCTCACCTCGTGGGCAATACGGGCGGACATTTCGCCCAGGGCTTCCAGCCTGGTTCTTCGCGACAGGGCCTGTTCGAAAGATTGGAGTTTTTCCGCCATGGTGTTCAAAGCGCCCATCAATTCACCGATCTCATCGGATCGACGAGACTCGACGCGCACATCCCTGTCGCCTCCGGCGAGTCTTTCGGCCATGCGAGCGAGATCGCGCAGCGGATTGATGATGCCCGCCGCAATCCGCTGACCTGCCCACGCGATCAGCATGCCCCCCAGCAGCGTGGCTGCGCCGATCCAAACCGCCGCATTGCGGGTAGCCGACTGAACGTCGGCAAGCGATGACAGGACGGCCACCGCCCGATAGCGGGAGTCGCGCCCTGCCGGAACTAGCCTGAGAACCACACTGTAAAGACCGCTTGGCAATTGCATCGGCATCGGGCGTATACAGCCACTTTCCTGAGGACACTGCGCGAAGATTTTCGATATTTGGCGATGTGCTTCATCCCGGCCATTACCCCAGGTCGACATCGCGATATAGCCATCCCTTTGTATCAGCACGATTTCGGTCTCGAGCAATTGCCGAACCTTGAATACCAAATCGTCGGTCAGCGGAAGATTGCCCTTGGCCAAGACGGTCGCGACATTCGTAAGCTGTTCGTTGACACGCTCCTCCAGCGCTATGGAAAACATACGCGTCGTGAGCCACCAGGCGATAGCGGCTGTCACCAGCAAAACCACCGAAAAGGGAACCATCAGTTTCAGATAAATGCTGGGTGTCCAGTTCCGGAGCGCGTGCCGGCTCAAAAGGCTTGCTCTTGCCATGACCAATCGACTTTTGACGAATCGGAATGCTAGTGAAGCGGCAAGTCTACATCAACCTTTCGTGAAGGCCCGGATCACTGTCAGTTTTTTTTACAGCAGTTGGCTCGATCGTGAACACTTTTTCAAAGAAAGCAGCCACCCACTTGATTTTTAAGTCACCTTTCATTGTGGCTCGACTCTTGCTCGGAACCTCCTTGTTTCCGGAATCGCTTGGAGAGAGGGGATTCCCGGACATGGGCGCAGGGAAGCCTATCGAGACGAGTTTGAGAAGAGAGAGAAAACCAATGAAAAACTTACGATTGAAACCCGTGATACTGGGCACGGTGCTGAGCCTGGCCGGAACGGGCGCGCAAGCGGTCACGCCTTTCGAGCAGGATGTGGCCGTGGCGATCGACCGCGGCTTGGAATATTTAGCCAACGTAGGCGCCTACAACAACCCCAGCAGTGCCGGGGACGCAGCCGGTCTGACAGCGCTCGCATTGCTCGAGAAACGCGCTACCGGAAACCCTGCCGATCCGCCACAGGGCTATTCCGGCGCCAATGCAACCGACAAGGCCCGCATGCGCACAGTCGTCGCCTATATGCTGGATCGCGTCAACGAGACTTCGCTTTACCTGTATCGCGACGGCAGCTTCCTCATGGCACTGAGCGAATATCTGCGCTCCGGCGGACCGGACAAGGGCGACCCCAGCGCTCCGGAAATCCCCGATACCGCAGATTACGTGGATCTGATCACCGCCATCAACACGCTTTCCGACCGGATCGTCGCCGGACAGACTAAAGACAACACCCCTCCGGAAGATCCCCCGAGCACTTCGAACAACTACGGTTATTGGGGTTATACAGGTCCGGGTGCGGACTCCTCGACCACCCAGTTCGGCGTAGCCGGTCTCGCGGCGGCCAAGGCCGTGTACACGGATCCGGCCTTCGGCGATCCGGGCAATCGGCTCCCCGCGCTGACCGCCGCCTTGGAGCGCTCGAAGCTGGCTTACGCCGCCAACGGGTCTGCCGCCGGTTCCGACAACTTTGCTTGTGATTCGATCGATCCTACTGAGCGCGGTCACGGTTACCAGAGAACCGGTTATAACCCCAGCCTGCAGCAAACCGCCTCGGGCACCTGGGTACAGCTCCTGGGCGGAGCCAACGTCAACGACCCATCCGTTCAGGCTTATCTCCGCTGGCTTTACAACCACTATCGCTGGCAGGACCTGGACAGCATGGGCAATAGCTGGCCCGGCAGCTCTTACTGGTATTACCTGTGGAGTTCTTTCAAGGGCATGGAGTTCATGCGCCAGTCGGGCATAGCGCCGGCGCCGGGCAACCTGGGTCCGGACGATCTCGGCACCAAGGCGCCCGATGCGGCCTGTACCGTACGCCAGGTACACCAGGATCCGGATGCACTGCCCCGCGTGGCGAGCTTCGGTGCCGGCGGCGTAGGTTATTACGGCGCGGACCCGACGCAGACCCAGAACCAATATTTCGACTACGCCTACGAAATCCTCGAACACCAGTGTTGGGACGGCTCTGCGCCCATCAACGGCAACGACGGTAATTTCATTTGCAACAGCGCTCCAGGTTCTTGGAATAACTACTCCAAACAAGCGTACGCGCTCCTGGTGTTGCAGCGGGCCACCGGCGGCGCCTTTATCGACAGCGACGGCGATGGCGTGCCTGATAACACGGACAATTGCCGCGCGGTTGCCAATCCGGATCAGAAAGACAGCGACGGCGACGGCGTGGGCGACGCCTGCGACAACTGCCCGAACGCTGCCAATGCCGATCAGACGGATTCGGACGGCAACGGCAAAGGCGATGTCTGCGATTTCCTGCGCTGTGACGTGGAGCCGGACGGCGATGTCGACCGCGATGACATTAATGCCATTGCCGCGGCGCGGAACCAGCCTGCCTCAGGTCCGAACGACCCGCGCGATGCTGACGGCAACGGCTGGATTACCGTGCTGGATGCGCGTAAATGCGCCACTCAGATGACTGTTCAGTAAAGCCAAGAAATACCCGACGCACCTTGCGGGGTGCGTCGGACATAACTCGAATTGAGACTTAAGACGATGGGGAAAGTGATATGAATAAATTACTCAAGATATTGGGACTTGCCGTCCCGCTCAGTCTGCTGGCCGCCCAGCCGGCCTCGGCGATTTCTCTGGTGTTTAATCCAGTTTCCCAGGACGTGGCGCTCGGTGACCCGGCTAAGGTCGATGTCATAGTCACCGACCTTAGCGGTGAGTTCGTCGGCGCCTACGATTTCAACGTGCATTGGGACGCAACCATTCTGTCTCTTGCCGATGTCACGTTCGATATCTTTTTGGATGATCAAGCCCCTTCGAATGATCCCGATTCCGTTCAGAATTTTATTCCTGGTTCTGGTCAGGTGAATGTATGGGG
>NZ_JBDIVO010000241.1:0-7389 GCF_039794385.1 Methylocaldum sp.
AAGAACTGGCCCGATCTTCGGGAGCGGTATGGCTATGGCGGGTTTATTCAGCTCGATCATCACCGGCCGGGCTGCGCCCGCATGCTCAGGAACGGCGAATGCTTCCGGGAAATCAGGAGCAACTGCTGGGATGCCGGGACCCGGCTCAAGGACTACGATGAATTCGGCGTGCAGGTTCAGGTGCTTTCCACCGTGCCGGTCATGTTCTCTTACTGGGCGAAACCGGAGCACACACTCGATCTCTCTAAACTGCTGAACGATCACATCGCCGGCGTCGTCGCCGAGTTCCCCAAGCGCTTTGTCGGGCTGGGCACTCTGCCCATGCAGGCGCCGAAACTCGCGGTCGGGGAGCTGGAGCGTTGCGTCCGCGATCTGAAGCTGGCGGGCGTCGAAATCGGCACCCACGTCAACGGCTTCAACCTGAACGAGACGCTTTTCTTCCCTGTCTACGAGGCAGCGGAAGATTTGGGAGCGGCCCTCTTCGTCCACCCTTGGGACGTTCTCGCCACCGAGCGGATGAAGAAATACTGGCTGAGCTGGCTGGTCGGCATGCCCGCGGAAACCGCCCTGGCCATCTGCTCGATGATTTTCGGCGGCGTCTTCGAGCGATTTCCCCGGCTTCGTGTCGCGTTTGCCCACGGCGGCGGGGCGTTCCCGGGTACTTTCGGCCGTGTTCAGCACGGATTCGAGGTGCGCCCCGATCTTTGCGCCGTGGACAATGCCGTGGAGCCTGCCGAATACCTGGGGCGCTTCTATGTGGATTCATGCGTTAACGATCCACGCCTCCTGAGTTGCCTGATCGATCTTTTGGGCGCGAACTCGATCGCCCTCGGCTCAGACTATCCGTTCCCGCTCGGCGAAAACCGGCCCGGCAGGATGATAGCCGAGATGGCGCTGCCGCAATCGACCAAGGCGCGGCTGTTTCACGGCACTGCCCTGGAATGGCTCGGTCTCACAGCGGAATCCTTCGCATGACCGCCGTTGATGTCCATATCGGACCACGGACCTTCCGTATCGACTCGGCAAACCATTTCGACCTGTCCATCCCTGTCGATTTTGATGTCCGAGGACTCAGCGCCTTCGGGGTACCGCCCGCCGGCGTGCAAACGGTGGAAAACGCCTGGTTCGTCGGCGACACCCGGCGCGGCGGCAGCTGCAATGTGAGGGAATACCGTTTCATCCCCCATTGCCACGGCACCCATACCGAATGCGTGGGCCATATCGTGGATCAGGACGTATCGGTAACGGCATTTCTGAAGGATGCCTGGATTCCTGCCACCCTGATTTCCGTGAAGCCGGAAAAAGGCATGGATTGCCCGGAAAGTTATATCCCCGGCAAAGCGGAAGGCGATGCGCTCATTACCCGGAGGGCGCTAGTCGAAAAGTTAAGAACGCTGGACGACGAGGATTTTCACCAAGCACTCGTCATACGCTCGCTGCTCAATTCACCGTCCAAGAGAACACGGGGGTACGTCACGGCGCCTTATTTTTCCAATGAATCGATGACGGAAATCGTCCGCGAGGGCGTGGAACATCTTTTGGTTGATGTTCCGTCCGTCGACCGCATGGAAGACGAGGGCAGGCTGTCGAATCACCGCCTTTTCTGGGAGCTGCCGCCCGACGCCCACGATTTGAATCGCTGCAAAGCGCCTTTTCGAACGATTACCGAACTCATCTTCGTGGGCGACGACATTCGGGACGGTTATTACCTGCTCAATCTTCAAATCGCGCCTTTCCGCGGCGATGCGGCACCCAGCCGGCCGCTGATCTTTCCCGTGGAGGTTCCATGAGGTTCGAAGCGCACCGATCTCTCGCCGAGGCGCTGGACCGAGCGGATATTCTTGGTTCGTACCGAAGCGACTTTCACATCCCGAAGCGGGAAGATGGCTCGGAAGAGATTTATTTTTGCGGCAATTCTCTGGGACTTCAGCCGAAATCGGCGCGGCGCTACGTGGAGGAGGTGCTGGCCGCGTGGGCGCGGATGGGAGTGCGGGGACACTTCGAGGGAGATCATCCCTGGCTGCCTTATCACGAGTTCGCGACGGAGAAACTGTCCCGGTTGGTCGGAGCCCTGCCCGTCGAAGTGGCGGCGATGAACTCCCTGACGGTCAACCTTCATCTCCTGATGGTGAGCTTTTACCGTCCGACGCCGGAGCGCCATAAGATCCTGATCGAGGAACACGCTTTCCCGTCGGACCGCTACACCATGGCTTCCCAAATCGCCTTTCACGGCTTCGACCCGGAAGAGTCGCTGATCGAAGCCAGGTCCCGTCCGGGCGAAGTGACTCTTCGCACGGAGGACATATTGGAGCTCATCGAACGGGAAGGAGACGGCATCGCGCTGATCCTGTGGCCGGGCGTTCAGTTCTACACGGGCCAAGCCTTCGCCATGGACGAAATCGCTGGAGCGGGGCACGAGAAAGGCTGCGTGGTCGGGTTCGACTTGGCCCATGCCGTGGGCAATCTGGTCTTAAAACTCCACGACTGGAACGCGGACTTCGCCGTCTGGTGTTCCTACAAATACCTGAACGCGGGACCCGGAGCCGTCGCGGGCTGTTTCGTCCACGAGCGGCATGCCGAACGCTTCGATCTTCCCCGCTTCGCCGGCTGGTGGGGGCATGACAAATCCACCCGGTTCGTCATGCCGCCGAGGTTCAGTCCCTTGCCCGGGGCCGAAGGCTGGCAGCTCAGCAATCCGCCCGTTCTCTCCCTGGCGCCCCTGCTTGCGTCCCTGGATCTGTTCGATCAAGCCGGAATGACGGCGCTGCGGACCAAGTCGGAATCGTTGACCGGTTATCTGGAACACCTGCTCAAGGAACGCTTCGACGACGAGATCGCCATCCTCACGCCGACCGAGCCCGCCGAGCGGGGGTGCCAGCTTTCGCTCAGATTGAAGGACGGCAAGCGGGTGTTCGAAAAGCTGAGCGCTTCCGGGATCGTTTGCGACTGGCGGGAGCCTGACGTGATCCGCGTGGCGCCGGTCCCGTTTTACAACCGCTACATCGAAATCTTCGATTTCGTGGAGCGGCTCAAGGGAGTGATCGAACATGCGGACTAAAGTTATCACCCTGATCGGCGGAGGGCTCGCCGGATGCCTCCTCGCCATATTCCTGGCCCGCCGGCGGTTTTCCGTCCGGGTCTTCGAGCGCTTGCCGGACATGCGCAAACACCAAATTCCGGCGGGGCGGTCGATCAACCTCTCGCTGTCCACCCGCGGCATCCATGCCCTGAAGGAAGTCGGGCTATACCGGAATATCGAAAAACATCTGGTCGCCATGCCCGGCCGCATGATCCACGACAGGGACGGAAAGCTGCTCTATCAGCCCTATGGCAGGGACGAATCCGCCGTTCATTATTCGGTGGAAAGGGCCGCGCTCAACAAGATCCTGCTCGATGGGGCCGAAGCCGCCGGGGCCGAGCTTTTTTTCGGTGAAAAGTGCGAAGGACTGGATTTCGAAAACCGGCATCTGCTGCTCCGGCGTGAAGACGACGATAACCAGCGCATTCTGCCTTTCGATACGCTGATCGGCACCGACGGCGCGGGTTCCGCGGTGCGCCAGGCCATGATCGTACAGAAAGGCATCGACTGCCGAGACGAGCACCTGCCGCACGGCTACAAGGAGCTGGCCATCCCGCCAGGACCCGAAGGCGCTTTCAGGCTGGAAAAGAACGCCCTGCACATCTGGCCGCGCGGCGGCTTCATGCTGATCGCCCTGCCCAATCGGGACGGCAGTTTTACCGCCACCTTGTTCCTGCCCCATTCGGGCCTCGAGAGCTTCCGGACGCTCAGCGACGAGGGCGCCATCCTGCATTTCCTGGAAACCGAGTTTCCCGACGTGCTTCCCCTGATGTCCGACCCGGTTCACGATTTTCTGAACCATCCCACCGGGACCTTGGGCACGATTCGCTGCTTTCCCTGGCATGTCGGCGATCAGGCGCTGATTCTGGGCGATGCCGCCCACGCGGTGGTTCCCTTTCACGGGCAAGGGATGAACTGCGCCTTCGAGGATTGCGTCGTTCTCGACCGGTTGCTCGATGAACACGATAACTTCGAAAGCCTTTACCGAAACTTCGAAGCCCAGAGAAAGCCGAACGCCGAGGCCATCGCCGACATGGCGCTGGAAAACTATATCGAGATGCGCGATTCCGTCCGTGACCCCAAGTTTCACTTGCGGAAGCACATCGAATGGCTGCTCGAAGAGCGCCACCCGGCGAGATTCATCCCGCGCTACGCCATGGTCATGTTTCACCGCATTCCCTATGCCGTCGCCAAAGAACGCGGCGACGTCCAGTCCGGCATCATCGAGCGTTTGTCGGAATCCATAAACCGGGTAGACGACGTAGACCTCGACCTGGCCGACCGGCTCGTCACGGAAAGCTTGCAGCCCTTGGCCGCAATGCCATCGCGGTCTTGATGGCGGGCGGGGCATCAGTGCGCTCCGCACTACCCGCACATCACCCAGCGAGGCTGGCGGCCACCCACCGAAGCGAGCGGCACGACCATCGAGCATTGGTCCGGCGGGTTACGGCGCACGGAAAGCATGGTGATCAGCGGCCAGCGGATGCCGGCGTGCGCCTAACCCGCCCTACGACATTCCGGTTTCCGTCAACCGCCGAAAGAGCAGTAGGTATCCGGAACCAATGGATTGATCGGCAATTCAAATCTAGAACTACCCCGATCCGATTTATCTCCGATAGATGGCTCGCAAGGAGGTGTTATGCGATTCCGGAACAAGGCGATTTCTAGCAGCGCTGCCCGTTGGTTCCTCGGCGGCTTTGTTTTTCCCGTGGCCGTAGCGGCCGCTCAGACCAACGGCAAGCCGTTGGATGCCGTTGCCGAGGCGCAAACGCCGAGAGCCGCTCCCTCTTCACGGCCGGAGTCGCAGAAATCCGAGCATGATCGCTCTGGCGCTTTCCGCGCCCCCCATGCCCAGCCTTCCTCGAACGCCTTTGGCGGCCAGCCCGATCAGGGCAAGGTGCTGGGCTTCGATTTCTACCGCGATCCCCTCAATGCCAAGAGGCCCATGCAGACTTTCGAGGAGATCATGCAGGAGGACAAGGCGGCCAAGCCCAAGATCACCGCCGATCAGCGAAAACTGCTGGAAAGCCGCTATGATCTGACCCCAAGACTCCATCGAGAGGCGAAAATGTCGCGGGGTAAACCCATTCCGGTAGGTCCCACCGCGCGGCTGCGCAACGGCATGACCTGGGACACGCTGGCCGCGATGACGCCCGAGGAGATTCGCGAAAAGGGACTCTTCCCTTATCCCGCCCTGCCGCATCCGAAGCAAGCCACCGGCGGCCAGGTCTTCCCGAAAATGCAGATCGAGATGTTCCCGCGGCTGGAGCGCTTCGATGTGGAATTCGATCTGCCGGACGCCTTTCTGCCGGAGTTCCCGCCCGCCATGTTCCTGCAAAACCGGCCGGAACTGGGTGACGTATCCCGGGGCGAGGTCGTCTCGATCAACAATTACTATGCGCTTTTCAAGGACCTGCTGACGCCCGTTCAGCTCGACGGCCTGCGCCTGCTGCTTACGCCGTTTCCCCAGGAAGAATTCAATCCCACCGACGACCGGAAAAGCGAACAGCCGAGCCTAGGCGTCACCTGCCTCGATTGCCATATCAACGGCCATACGACCGGACAATTCCACCTCAATCCGGACAACCGGCCGCAAGAGCGGCGCCTCCGCCTCGACACGGTCAGCCTGCGCGGCGTGTTCAATCAACAACTGCATGGTTCCAAGCGGAGTCTCCGCTCGGTCGAGGACTTCACCGAATTCGAATTCCGCACCGCCTATTTCAACGGCGATCCCATCCACGCCATGAAGAAAGGTTTTACCCAGTTCGATCGGGTGCAGGTTTCGCACATGGCGCAGATGCAGAACATGTTCGACTTCCCGCCGGCGCCCAAGCTCGACGTTGCCACCGCCAGGCTCGACCCCGCCAAGGCCACCGAAGCCGAGCGCCGCGGCGAGGAAGTGTTTTTCGGCAAGGGCAAATGCGCCGAATGCCATGTGCCGCCCGTCTATCTCGATGACCGCATGCACGATCTTCGCCTCGAACGCTTCGTCAATGAGGCGCCTCCGGGACCGATGAAAACGTTCACCCTGCGCGGCATCAAGGACAGCCCGCCCTACATGCACGACGGGCGCTGCCTGACCCTGGAGGACACGGTGGAGTTTTTCAACCTGGTGCTGGGGCTCAAATTGAACACGCAGGAAAAGTCGGACCTGGCGGCGTTCATGCGGGCGCTGTAAAAATCGCCTTTTTCCAAGCGCTTGAAGTTTAGATTGGTTCCCAAACTCCTGTTTGGGAACCCAAAGCGAGAGGCTCCCAAGTAGGAACTTGGGAGCCAGCGAATCTTAGGTCATCATTGGCTTCTCTCCGGCACAATGCCGAAGCCGGCGCTGTGAAGCGCGGCGAGCAGTGTTGTCTGTTCGTCTGCGGCGAGCGGCAATAGCGGCGGCCGGGGCGCAAGCCAGGCGGGATCGCCCGTCTGCGCGGCGCGAATCGCCTTGAATGCGGGAACGAAAGGGTAGCGCAGGACGATGTCCAGGAACATACGGACTCGCGTTTCGTCGTCCGGCGGCACGTCCGGCTTGAGCAGTGCCGCGATAAGGTCCGGAAAGAGGTTCGCGATGCCGCAGATGGTTCCGGCTCCGCCGGCGCGCATCAGACGCGGCAGATGCGATTCGTGGCCGACCAGGATCGAAAGCTGAGGCACGCGTTTCAACAGCCCGGCGGTATGATCGAAATCGCCGCCGCTGTCCTTCACCCCCGCAATGATGCCGGGATAAGCGGCCGCCAGCCGGGCGACGACCTCCGGCCGGATCGGCACGGCCGAGAGTTGCGGGATGTGATACAGATAAACGCGCAGATGCGTATCGCCCACCGTATCGATCAGCATCGAGTAGTAACGGAACACAGCCTCGTCGGTCAAATTTTTCCAGAAGAACGGCGGAAGGATCAGGCAGCGCGGGCAGCCGGTTTTCAGCGCGTGCCGGGTCAGCGCCACGGTGTCGGAGAGTGCGGTGCATCCGGTGGCGGCGAGCAGACGGTCTGGCGCGATGCCGGTAGCCAGCAGCGCGTCAAGCCCCTCGCAGCGCTCGGCCACCGAGAAGGAGGGACCTTCGCCGGTCGTGCCGAACGGCACGATACCGGCTACGCCTTTCGCGAGCAGTTCCCGCACCAGTGCGGCGAGTCTCGCATGATCCACGCCGCCGTCCCGGCCGAGCGGCGTCAGCGTTGCACACCAAAGTCCGCGTATGGGAGCGGGTTCCGTCATGGTGAAGTCCTCCTCGAATCCTGGTGGGGGCGCGCCCATGTTCACTACATCGCGATCGCCTCACATTCGCTTTCGCTTCGGGCAGACGACTCATCAACGAAAGC
>NZ_JBDIVO010000242.1:0-7300 GCF_039794385.1 Methylocaldum sp.
ACGATCTACGGCGCGGGCTTCAGGCCCAAGGTCGGCAACGTCTTGCCCAGCGTCTGGGTCCGATGATCAGTCGGAGATTCTGCCTCTTGTGGAATCCAGAATCGAGATATAAGGTCGGCAATCCCTTCCCAATCGCAAACGGTCGCTTTAGTCGCGACCCTTCCAATCGCAAACGGTCGCTTTAGTCGCGACCCTTCCGACAACGCCCTTTGCCGAGCCGGTACGTCGGCAAAGGATTGCCGACCTACATATCGGGATCCCTTACACCGAATCGGAAAATGCTCTAAAGCGCCTTGATTCCGACGATCACGAAAGCCGCCATGGCCCCGATCGATATCGCCAGGCTGGCGGCGCTTCGCCGTCTCAATACGAACTCCACGCCGTAGAGCACCACGGCCGACTGAATCGCCAGCTTGGCGTAGTTCACTTCGCCGAAGACAGGCAGGTTGGCCGCCGCCAGCAGGATGAATACGACCAGAAAGTCCGACGGCGTAACGGAAAAATAATAACGTCCGGAGAAGCGCACACCCACGGCGGTAACGGCCGCCAAGACCGGGAAAAAGTATTTCAGCCCGATGTGCCAAAGACGCCGTTCCGTAACGCCGGAGAGCTCGATCGAATAGATCACCAGGATGACGCAGGCATAAATCACGAACCGCTCTATCCATCTGGCCGCTGGCAATCGCGATACGCGGGCGACCAGCCAGGCCGTCATACTGACGGCTACGAAGTAACGGATATCGGACGCCAGTTCCCTGGCTACCACGGCCCCCATGATCAGAAATCCGGTAATGAGCAGGCTCAATACCAGATTCGGGGTTTCGTCCAGTCTCGCCCGGTCGCGCGCGCGCTTGAGAAAACCCGTCACGGGCGAGGTGCCGCCATGCAGCCGCCATCCGAACTTTCGGGCGAGCGGGTAAAACAGGACGATCGCCGCGCTCAGAGCCAGATAAAGCGCCGCGATCAACCAGTAGGATTCGTACCGGAGCAGATAAGCGGATACCACCAATAGGGATTGAACGGCGTATATGGCCAGCACCGCTTCGTACTGATCGAACCCCAGGGCCAATAGCTTGTGGTGAAAATGGCTTTTGTCCGGTTTGAACGGGGATCGGCCTTCGGCCATCCTTTGCGTCATGACCATCAAGGTATCGATGATGGGCAATCCGAGAATGGGCAAGGCGAGTCCCGGCGTCAGCGCGGTATTGACTTGCTCGGTCAGCATGAGTACCAGCACGCCCAGGCTGAAACCGAGAAACTGGCTGCCGGTGTCGCCCATGAACACCATGGCCGGATGGGTGTTGTAGCGGAGAAAGCCGAGCGTCGCGCCGATGATGGCCAGGCTCGTAAAAACCAGCTCGTCGCCTTCCGCGAGATCGGCCAGGGAAGCGATACAGGCGAGACTCAGGAGACTCAAGCCGGCCGCGAGCCCGTCGAGGCCGTCCGACAAATTGGTGGCGTTGGTGGTCCCGAGGAGAAAGAAGACGGTCAAGGGATACGAAACGAACGCCGGAATTTCCCGGCTCTCGAACCCCGGCAATCGTTCGACCGCCACACCGCCGAGCCAAACCACCACGGCGATCGCCAATAGCTGCCCGGCGAATTTGGTCCGGTAATCGAGATTGACGCGATCGTCCCACAAACCGAAAACCGTGATCACGCCAATGCCGAAAAGAAACATCTCGGTGCTTCGGCTCAAATCGATCCAGGCCAAAACGGACGCTACAGCGCCCAAGACCATCCCGATACCGCCGATCCGCGGAATAACCGCATGGTGAATCTTGCGTCCGTCCGGCACGTCGACAAACCTCAGGCGGGGCGCCAGCCGCATGAATACCGCGACCAACACCATCGCGACGAACAAGGCGGTGAGAAAGACGAAGAAATGAAACATAAACCGAGGCAGCCCCACACATCCTTTGCAGTGATATCGACGGCGACTCGCCGTAGTAGCCTCTCATTCCCCTAGCACTCCGCTTTCCGCCCGACTTCCGCTCCGGAGAGATCATGGGATGGACATCGATGCGAGTGCTGCTTTGCCCACGCATGGGATTCCGGCGTTCAGTTCGCGACGTACCGGTCCAATCGCGGTATCAGCGAAGCGAGAAAACTGACGAGGCGCTTCTCGGTCGCCGCGAGATCCTCGCCCGGAGGTGCGCGGGTCGTAAGTCGCACCAGCGCGCCGTCGCTACGGTTCAGGGTCAGCGCGTCCCAGAACAGATACCACTTGACGAGATATTCATTGGTCAGATTCCGGCCGCGCTGCTGAAACCAGTAATGAACCAGTTGCCTTTCGTCGCCTTTCTGAATCAGGACCCGATTGACCCTGAGATCGCCGGCGTAAAGCCGGATGCCCGGAATCGACACCGTCTCCAAGGACTTGATCTGCCATCCGCCGCCCGGTATGCAGGAACGCGGGGAATGCACCGACTCGCCCTTGCGCTGCGAGGCGTAATAGGCCGCGTAGAAATTCACCGGCGGCGCGCCGCCCTTGCTGAAATCGGCCAAGATGTAATCGTCGAGCTTCAAGGCATCGACATACTGCTGTTCCATGATCTCGCGCCGTCCCTGCCAGGCGTCCATTTGCATCGGAAACTCGGCGAACGATGCGCGCGGCGGAACCGATTCCGCCCGCTTCTCCAGAGACAGCGACAAGCCGGCCGCAACGATCAGCATGCCTCCGACCGTCCAGAACTCCCGAGGCAGCTTCCGCTTCCGAGGTGCGATACCCTCGTCGGGCCCTTCGGGCCACCGTCTCCCGGAAGGAGAAGGAGCCAAGGCGCGGCCCTCGGCCGCATATTTTCGGGCAGGCTCGGGAAAAGCGATGTCGAAAAGCTCACTCAGCGGGCGCTTGTCTTCACCGATCCGCGCCAGCAAGCAAATCTCGCCGATCAGAATGGCGGTACAGGCCATGAAGATCGCCCAGCCCTCGAAATCGTGCAGGAAGCCCTCCGCCATCGACGGGCCCCGATATTCCACGAGCACCCCGATGAGCCCGACGCGCAGGCTGTTCATCAGAACGGTAATGGGAATGCTCGACAGGAACACGAGCACCCGCTTCCAAAGCGCCGCTTTGAAAAGGTAAGCGCAGATGAAGGCCAGCCCCATGAGAGGGAACAAGTATCTTAGCCCGCTGCACGCTTCCACGACCTGGAGCTTGTACGCGCCGAGGTCGATGACGTTGCCCTCGAGGTAGACGCTGATATCGCACAAGCGGATCAAGCCGACCCCTAGCCGGGAAGAGAGCAGTTGCAACTCCGAAGACAGTCCCTGATAGATGAAACTGGGCAACGGGATCGCGAAAAACAGAAAAAACAGCGGAACCCGGGCAAGCCGGAAAACTTCCGGTCCCAGAGCGGTGAGAACCACGCCGAAAAGCACGATCAGGAATGCGTACTGCTCGATGATGAGCAGCGTGCTCAATTCGCCCAGAAAGAAGAACGCCAATCCGGCGACGACGAGCGATGAACCGGGCGGATATCCGGATATTCTCGCGGCCGCGATATCGTTCTTTTTTTGCCAGATGAGAAAAGCCGTGACGAAGGGGATGAGGACGCCGTGGCTATATTCATCCGAATTGAGCCAGGCATCGACCGTATAGGTCAACGCGTCGAAAAAGATGATGGCTATCAAGACACCGAGTATGGCGAGCCTCGACCAGACCCGGCCCGATGCCCTCCGTTGTAACTCGGAGTGAATTCCCTTCACGATATGTTGATCCATCGAGGCATCCTGCCCGGAGCGATGATGCATCAGTTCATCGCTACGCCCGAGCGATTCGCCCACTTCTCGCGCATCACGCGCCATGCGAATTTCGGCAGTTCGGCTTGCCGCCGGAGTCTTTGGGGCTCGCGGGCGAGCCGGTAAAACCACTCGAGATGCATGCGCCTGAACAGCGCCGGAGCGCGCCTCACCTTTCCGGCAATGACATCGAAACTGCCGCCCACGCCCTGACACACTTTTACCGAGAGCTCGGGGGCGTGCTGCATCATCCAGAACTCCTGCCGGGGGCTTCCCAGTGCGACGAACAGAATCTCGGCCCTCGATGCGTTGATGTCGGCCACGAGCCTCGGCATATCGGGTTCGCGGACATAGCCGTGCTGAAAGCCGGCGATGCGAAGCCCCGGATGCCGCTCGGGAAGAATCCGGGCCACCTTTTCGTTCACTTCGGGGCTTGCTCCGAACAGAAAGACGTTTCGCCCTTGGGCCGCGCCGATTTCGCAGATGGCCGGCATCAGATCGGCTCCCGGCACCCTGCTCGGGCAGCCCAGCCCCAGCCAGCGCGCGGCCCAGACCACGCCGATGCCGTCCGGGATGAGCAGCTTCGCGCTCTTCAATGCCTGCAAGAGCCGCGCGTCGTCGCGGGCCCGCATGATCTTTTCCGGATTGACCGCCGCGATAAATCCGCCCCCATCGCCTCGAAGGATATCGTCGACGGTCGCCAGCGCCCTGGGGAAATCGACGACGTCCACGGGCACGCCGAAAATATCGATTCTCTCGTTATTCATGGAATCCCTTCCCTGACGAGTTCTACAGATCGAGAACGACTGACTCCACCCGTCGATCCCTGCTTATCGCGGGTTATCGACGCTCATACCATATCGACACGATCCGCAGTGAAATCGTCACACCCCCAGTAATGCTACGTATCGTTTTCGTATCGAATGGCAAGCTCAAGTGACGTCGTCAGGGCACGATTCAGGGACTTATTCCAAATCGCTTTCAATAAGGAATTCATGTTTGTAGGGTGGGTTAGGCGCACATCAGCACTGACCGACCGCCGATCACTGCGCTTCGCGTGCGCCGTAACCCACCGAGCGACCGTCAATCGGTGGGTTACGCGGAGCCTGTCCTGAGCTTGTCGAAGGGCCTGTCCCGAGCGGAGACTAGGGGCCTGTCCTGAGCCTGTCGAAGGGCTAACCCGCCATCGATGGGTTTCGCTTCGCTCTACCCATCCTACGATGAATGTTCATTCGAATGCCGAATGGAATTACATGGTTTTCAAAGGCTCCATCGCGCGCTCCAATAACAATTCCAAAGCCGCCATTCCGTCGCGATGTGCATCATCGAAAGAGAGCGCAGTGTGGAATTGGTGGGGAAATTCGCCGGCATATCGGACCAGAATGGAAACCGCCGGCTTTCGGACTCCGTAACACGGAGACTGCCAGCCGAGTATGGGATCCGTTTCTCCGCGGTGCAGGGTCATGACGCCTCCGGCAAGATCCAGCCGGGCGCCGATGTCGTTGCCGCTCAAGACGAACCCCGCTCCGGCGGGCGCCGCCTCGACGCCGAGATGCCAGATCAGTTCGGCGACATGATGCCCCTGCCCTGCCAGATAATCCCGGATCAGCAGATGATCCGACCCGTCGAAGGCGATCGCCCGCCAGTGGGTGATTCCTAACCGGCGATATCCGTCATGCCGGGCCAGCAGCAGAATTCTTCCGCTTTCGTCGCGATGACACTTCACCAGGGAAGCGTCGTGGCCGTTCGACCATTGGAACGACGTTTCCTGTCTCGCCTGATCCCGCCCGTCGACGCGCACGGTATTGTGGGCGGCGGTGCTTCGAAACCAGCGCCGCCAGGTCGGATCGCCGGTATAGGTGTATGTGTTGGGATCGATCAGAAGCTCGCTGCCGCCGAACGTCACATGAAGGGACAATGCATCGGCATGAGCGTGCCCATGGGCCGGCGGCATGCCGAGCGGACCGTGATCGAAGATCAACCGCACCGGCCGTTCGCCGCGTCCCCTGACGACCGTATAACCCGTATTCGGAAAGATCGCGGGATTTTCCGCCGGCGCCGGTCCGCTCCAGCTGATGCGGAGATGGCGGGACAGCGCGTAGCCGTCGTCGCAATCCCCTATTCGCGGCAAATCGTCCGGACCGTCGGCCAGTGCTCTCAAGAAGCGCCGGCCACGGCGAACGGCATCGGCCAAGGCTCGCGGTACCCGGTGCCGGCGGTGTTCGAGCAGCGCTTCTACCAGCCCGAGCAAATCGACGATGAAAAGCTGATACCAGAAGGCCTGCTCGATTCCGCCCCCGTCCGGGAGCACCTGGCGCTCGGCTTCGTGCTGGAGAATGCGAAGTCCCCGCGTCCGCCATCGAAAGGCATCCGGCAGCTCCGGGAACAGGGTTCCGGCATAGACCAGCCCCGCAGCCTCCGCGACGGTGTGATTGCCGGCCGAGGAATGAAGCGACAACCTTTTCGCGATGAGTGGCGCGTGGGACGAAACGAGCCTCAACAGATTGCCCCAAGTCTGTTCGGGCGCCGTTAGGCGATCTCTCGTCAGATCCAGCGCATGGCACGCGGCGATCACCCGCAGTGCGCATTCCATGGCGGACACGTAATGAATCCCGGTCAGGGGCGGATTGGCCTTCACCCAGGAATCGAGCACGGCTTCCATCAGTTCGACCGCTTCCCGCGCCCGGTCCTCGTCCGCGTTCGCCAGCAGCGCCAAATTCACCAATTGCTGTAGACGGGAGGGTTCCCACACCACGCGCGCATCGCCATACGGATTGCCCTGTCGATACGCAATCGATCCGAAGAAGGTTTGCGGCCAAACGTGGCCGGTATCGGGGGCAACATGCCAAATGCCCGGATCGGGTGCCCAGGCCCACCGGCATCCCAAGGCCGGCCACTCCCCGGCCAGCCAGCTTTCGGTTTCGGCAGCGGTCGGCAGAAAGGCAAAGGGAAGATCGGGCATCTGCCGGACGGAGCCACGACAGAACGTGAAGCCGTCCGGACGACGGTCCGCATGCCGGCCGCCAAGGCGATGCTCCCGCCGCAACCGCCGCAGCGTCCACAGCTCGTTGAGCCGATGAACGATCTCCCCGCCGCTCATGACGCCGAGGCGTTTGACGTACCAGATGATGCTTTCCATAGCTTTATGGGCGCCTATCGGAGTTCGAATCGGCTCCTATCCCTGGGAAACGATGATTCGCCGCGTCTTGTAAAAAAGGAGCGCATACATCACGGCCATGCCGATGGCATATGAGAGCACCGCCGTCGTCAAACCGATGTTGTAGTGTCCGCTCGCCGAAAAAATCGCGATCACGACTAGCGTTCTCGCCAGATCCCAGAAAAATAGCCATCTTTCATGACGCATGATCGTGATGACGGACGAAAGCGGCGACGCGATGATTTGAGCGACGATGAAGGGCGTCAATGCGGCGAGAACTTCGCCCGCGCCGCTCCATTCTTCCTTTCCAAAAATCAGGCCCACATACCAGGGACCCGCGAGACAGGCGATCGCGACGGGGATGCTCAGAAGCATGAGCCGGCTCGAGGTCCGCTCGAACAG
>NZ_JBDIVO010000243.1:0-7213 GCF_039794385.1 Methylocaldum sp.
CCTTCATCCAACAGAAGATTGTTTCCCTGCCGCCGGCTCTGCTGCTGACCGCCCAACTCATCATGGGCGCAAGCTTCGGCATCCTAGGACTTCTGCTCGCGCCGCCGCTGGTGGTGGTCATCATGGTGCTGGTGCAGATGCTGTATATGAGGGACGTATTGGGAGAATCCGTCGAGATGCCCTAAAGGCGTCTGGGCGGTTCGATTGTGATTCCTGTCGTACGGGCCATTCCCACGCATGTGGGGAACAGATCCGAATGAGGCTAGAGCGTTTTTCATCCCGGTGTACGGCTTCGTGTCGGGCGGGAAGAACGTAGGTCGGCAATCCCTTGCCGACTTATCGGCTCGGCAAAGGATCTTGTCAGCAAGGGATTGTCGACCTACCTATCGGGCCCTCTGACACCGAATCGGAAAATGCTCTAGCCGCGGATCGATCGTGCGCTGTCCGGAAAATGTTTCGGTTCAGCATCCGATCTCGTTGCTGTTTTCGGCAAGCAATGCACGTTCTTCTTCGCCGATCTCCGAATCCGCCGACGGCTTGGCCTTGTTCGCCGATACGTCCATCATGCCGGCGACCCGTTGCAGGCTGGAGAGAATGAGGGTTTGCTCCCAGTCGTTCAATTGCCGGAAGGCGGCCACGAAGTTGACGTGCAGCAGCGAGGGCGCATGCCGGAGAGCGTCCCGGCCCGCATCGGTGAGGGTGATAGTCAGGCGCCGCTTGTCTTCGGCGCTGCGCTCACGCCGGATTTGGCCCTTCAGTTCCAGGCGGTCCAGGATAGACGTGATGGTTCCCTGGCTGAGGCTGACGGCCCGGCTGAGCTGGTGGGCGGTCAGCGCTCCGCGCTTTTCCAGGGCACGCAGCACCAGCAGCTGCGAGCCGGTCAGCCCAGCTTTCTGCAACTGCTTGGATTGCAAATCGAGCGCCTGTACGATGCGCCGGAGTTCCACCAGAACCTGCTCGTGAATTTCCATGGGAGCGCCGGTGAGCGGTTGAGCCTGTTTCACGCCATTGTTCCTGCCAGTCGGTGAGTGTGCGGGCCAGCTTCAGGCGGATGACATGCCGTCCGAAGCCGTTGACGATAGTTTTGAAGCCGGGCGCGTCCGGCTACCGTTTCGGGATTATATCTTCCATGATTCGCGCAGCCTTCGATAAAAGCTCAGATCGCGTTTGACCGCGCCCCTGACGCCGCAAATGAATCCGGCCAATTCCTGGGCCCGTTCCAGCGCGTCCTGCAAGGGCCAACGCCACATCAAGCCGACCAGCAGCGCGGCGCTGAACGCGTCTCCCGCGCCGACGGTGTCCACGACCTTTATCGACGCGTCGGGACTCACCCGAGCCGTATTTCCGTTGGCGCAGACCGCGAATGCTCCCGATTCGCCCAGGGTCACCGCCACGTATTCCGCGTCGCAGAGGGCTCGCAAGGCTTCGGCGCGCTCTTCGGGAAGTTTGCCGGACAAGCCGTAAATATCGGTTACCGTGTCCAATTCCTGCGCGTTCAATTTAATCCAGTTCGCCCGTTCCAGCAGGGTCCACAAATGCTCGACGCTCCACCAGGGCGAACGGAGATTGACGTCGAGGAATATCGGGGGACGATGGCGTTTGATGAGATAATCGAGCGCCTGGCGTGAGACCTGATTTCTCACGGCGAGGGTGCCATGGTACAGGATGGCGCCTCCCGACGGAAATTGAGGGACGTCGTGCGCTTCGATGAAGTCGTAGGCCCGCTCGGGTTGAATGCGGAACACGGGTTCCCCCTTCTCGATGTGCACCCGCACGGCTCCCGTCATGCGCTCGGGGTCGATTTGCACGCCCCGTTCGTCCAGATCCCAGTCGTGAAGCGCCTCGCGAACAAGTTTTCCACCCTCGTCCTCGCCGATACGGCTTATCAGCAAGGGTTGTATGCCCAGTCCCCGGAGGTGGCAGGCTACATTCAGCGGAGCCCCCCCCAGCACAACCGAGCCATCGGGAAAATGATCGAGCAGCAGTTCGCCGAAGAGGACCGGTCTCAGTGATACAGTGAATTCGGTCATGTCTACTTTGATGTCAAAATAAAATAAAGCTGAACGCCCTGTTCCGGCCGTCTAGGCTACCGGGCAAGGCGCGCTAATCAGTAGTTTTACCTATGGGAGTACGATAAATCGGGTTGACAGGTTCGTGCAAACATTTTGAAATCAAAAAATAGGGCGGGTATGTTGCACGTCTCCCGCTGCGGGAAGCGCTCCACGGCTGATTGTGGATACGGCCGACGCCTGAGCGTTTCGAATCGTTACGAAGAACAATCTCTGCTACCCGCCGAGTTAGTAAAAAATCTATTCCCGGAATCATGCCGCGACTTGTGGATAGAGCGGGCTGTTTCGTCTTGCTGATGGTCCTCGCAGCGTCGGTATCGGCCGAACCGGTCCGGCTCACGGCATTGCGAGCTGCGGATAAGGCGGATCGGGCGCGTTTGGTTTTTGAATTTACCGGTAAACCCGAGTACCGGGTGATCCGCTGGGCCGAGCCGAGGCGGCTGCTGGTGGATATTACCGATGCCAAGCTCGGAGTCAGCGTAAAGCAGCCGCCAGCGTCGCATCCTTTTTTGGGAAAGATCCGCACGACATCTCACAAGGAAAGGCTTCGATTATCGGTCGACCTGAAGCGCCCAGTTTTGCACAGGGCGTTTATCAGCCCCGCCGGAAAGGGAGTCCGGCTGATCGTCGAACTGATCGAATCCGAGCCCCCCAAAGCCGGTGCCGCGACCAAAACCGCGAAGAAGACAGCACATGCGCCGGTCCGCCGAAGTTCCAGGAAGCCCAAGATCCGCGTGATCGCGATCGATGCGGGTCATGGCGGCAAGGACACCGGCGCCGTCGGTCCCGGCGGCCGTCGGGAAAAGGACGTGGTGCTGTCCATGGCCCGCAAGCTGAAAGACATGATTTACGCCGAACCTGGCATGAAGCCGGTGATGATCCGGAAGGACGACCGTTTTCTCAGTCTGCGCGAACGTCTGGTGAAAGCCCGCGAGGCGCAGGCCGACCTGTTCATATCCTTGCATGCCGATGCCTACGTGCATGGCCTGGCTCGGGGCATGTCGGTGTTCACGCTGTCCCAGCGCGGGGCCAGCAGCGAGGCCGCGCGCTGGCTGGCGGAACGGGAAAATGCGGCCGACTTGATAGGCGGCGTGAGCTTGAGGGACAAGAACGGCACCTTGGCGAAAGTGCTGCTCGACCTGTCCCAGTCCGCCACCGCCGAGGCGAGCGCGCGAGCCGCATCCGCCGTGCTGTGGGAAC
Organism: Methylocaldum sp.; assembly: GCF_039794385.1. Lineage (NCBI taxonomy): Bacteria > Pseudomonadati > Pseudomonadota > Gammaproteobacteria > Methylococcales > Methylococcaceae > Methylocaldum > Methylocaldum sp. The sequence continues at coordinate 3,270 of NZ_JBDIVO010000243.1, forward strand.
TGAAGAAGAGCTTCCCCATGCACCATCCGGAAGTCCAGCGGGCGGGATTCGTCGTGCTGAAATCGCCGGATATCCCGTCGATTCTGGTCGAGACCGGATTCATCACCAACCCGGAAGGCGAGAGCAAGCTCGCAGACGCCGCCCATCAGACGAAGATTTGCCGCGCGATCTTTTACGGGATTCGGCAGTTCTTCTCGGCCAAGGCGCCGACCAAGGCCAGCGGGAACTAAAGCATTCTCCGGTTTGGTGTAGCGCGTCGTGGGTGCAGTGTCCGTCGGCAAAGGATTGACGACCTACAACGGTGTCTCAAGTAGGTCGGAAATCCCTTCCCGACGTAATTCCATTCGGCATTCGAGATAATATTCATCGTAGGATGGGTAGAGCGAAGCGAAACCCATCGATGGCGGGTTAGCCCCTAGTCTCCGCTCGGGACAGGCTCTGCGTAACCCATCGATTGAAGGTCGCTCGGTGGGTTACGACGCATGCGAGGCGCGGTGATCGGCCATCGGTCAGTGCTGATGTGCGCCTAACCCACCCTACGAAAATGAATTCCGGATTGAAAGCGATTTGAGAATTAGAGGCATACCCGCGTGTTCGGAAAAACTGCGGCAGCCGCCTCGGGAGGTTTCCATGACTCATACCGAAGCTGGATCCGAATCGGTTTCCAATCTTCCTATCATCGACGTTCACGCCCTGGTAGCGGGCACCGGCGATAAAGAGACGGTGGCGGAGCAGATCAGACATGCCTGCCTCGACATGGGCTTTTTCTACATCAAGGGCCACGGCGTCGATGAAGCGCTTCAGGACCGGCTGGAGCAGCTCAGCCGACAATTTTTTGCACAGGATCTCGAAACGAAGCTGGAGCTCCGCATGGAACGGGCCGGCCGAGCCTGGCGCGGCTATTTTCCGGTCGGAGGCGAGCTCACCTCCGGACGGCCCGACCTCAAGGAAGGTCTCTATTTCGGTGCCGAGCTTGGGGCGGACGATCCGAGAGTCCAGGCCGGCGTTCCTCTGCATGGCGCCAACCTCTTCCCCGCCAACATCCCGGAATTTCGTGAAACGGTGCTCGCGTATACGGCGGCGATGACGCAACTCGGGCAAACCTTGATGCAGGGCATTGCGCTCAGCTTGGGGCTGGAAGCGTCCTACTTCGCCGACCGCTACACCGCCGATCCTCTGATCCTGTTCCGCATCTTCAACTATCCGCCAGAGCCGGCGAACGTGGGTACTCCGCCCAGCTGGGGCGTGGGTGAACACACCGACTATGGTCTGCTGACCATTCTCAAACAGGATGACGCCGGCGGCTTGGAAGTGAAGTCGAAGTCGGGCTGGATCGCGGCCCCACCTGTTCCCGGAACCTTCGTGTGCAACATCGGCGACATGCTTGATCGAATGACCGGCGGTCGCTACCGCTCCACGCCGCACCGGGTCCGTAATACCGCCGGTCGCTCCCGGCTGTCCTTTCCCTTCTTTTTCGATCCGACTTTCGATGCGGAAGTAAAACGGATCGAGAGTCCCGAATTGGAGCATGTCATGGACGATGAAGAGCACCGGTGGGACCGATCGAGCGTCCACGCCTTTACCGGCACCTATGGCGACTACCTGCTCAACAAGGTCGGCAAAGTCTTCCCGGCACTCGGGGGCAGCGTGATTTGAAAATGGCGTCCTAGACGTGAATGCGAGGAACATTTTTTCCTGTAAACCAACCGGCGCCGAATGCCTCACGGTCGAGTCAGCAAATGTACGGATGTTCTAGCAAAATATTGTCAACCCATAATGCCCACGACCCCGGGCGAATTCTTCTTTTTTAATGGGCTAGACAGGCACTGCCGAATATTCGGCGGGTTTTTCCTTTCAGTTCGCGTAGCAAGCCGCGCGCCCTTGCGACGTGACAGGCTAACTATTCACGTTGCCGGACGAAGTAACCAAAAGGCAAGCCAAGCTTCCTACGTCTTTGCCGCGGTGGATCTGCCGCTCTGTGTCAATGTCGCCGGCACGATTGAAGAGTTTTTCCGGAAGCCGATCATGGATGATCCGGTGCCATTGCACCCGGCTAGGAAACGCCGGATACCCGGCGGATACATGGAGGAGCTTCACATGCAAACCTGCTCTCTGTCGAAGCGCGTCACACTCGCCATTTCCTTGAACGCGGTGCTCTTGGCCTGGCCGACGGTCGGGGAAGCGTTCGAGGTCACGGAACCGGAAGCCTATCGCCCCCGTTGCGACAACTATGATCCGATGCGCCAACCCTTTTTCGGCGTGACCCATCTGCATACCGGCCTCTCTTTCGACGCGAGCATCCGTTTCGTCGACGAACAGGCCGGCAACAATCCGCGCGGAGCCTATGCGTTCGCCAGGGGCGAAAGCCCGATAACGCTCCCGAACATCATCGGACTCCAGGGTGTCGAGATTCCCGAGCTGGGTTTGCCGAACAACCTGCGGAGACCCACCATAGACCGGCCGATCGATTGGGGCGGCGTTACCGATCATTCAGAACACTTCGGCGAGATGGGCATCTGCAAGGACCTTCTCGGAACTCCCGACCCCGCCGATCCCGAGGGACGTTTCTCACTGGATTGCCGGATGATCAACGGGTTCTATTGGCAGCCGCTGGGCGGAGAAGTTTCGACTCCGGCCACCGCGCCGTTCAATCAATTCCAGCGGGAACTCGCCTCCAATGCGTTCACGCAGCTGACCATGATGAACCTCGGTCCGGTGAGCCAGATGACGCGGATGCCGCTTTGCGTGAACAACCCGGATGAATGCGATTCGGCGGAACTCGCGGTATGGCAGGAGCACCAGGCGGCGGCGGAGGAGTTCTATGACCGGAGCAGCCGGTGTTCGTTCACCACGTTCAACGCCTACGAGGTGACTTCCACGCCGCTGGGGACCAACTGGCATCGTAACGTCTTCTTTCGCAACGACAGGGTGGTCAGACGGCCCATTACCGCGATCGATATGGGCGTCAGACTCAACGAGAATCCGACTTCCGGCGGCCCCGGCGGCGTCGGGGAACCGCCCAGCTACGTGGGCAGCATCGTTCCCGACGATCCGGAGGTGTTCCCGGTCCCGCCCGGTCAATTCGTCACGTTTCCGCTTCCGGAACGGCTCTGGAACGGCCTGGAGCGGGACTGCACCTTGGGGCAGAACGTTACGGACGGCCGTGGGACTCGCTGCGAGTTTCTGACCATTCCGCACAACTCCAACCTCGGCGGAGGCATGGGGCTCGTTCCTCCGATGTTTTTCACTCCGTTCAATAAAGAGGATGCGATTCGACGCGCCAAGTTCGAGCCGCTCGTGGAGATCTATCAGAACAAGGGAAGCAGCGAATGCCGTTGGGACCCCCGATTCCAGGAAGGCGTCGACACGGCGGATGAATTCTGCAATTTCGAGCTGCTGGACACGACCTCCCTGAGTGCGGCTTCGGGTGTCGGAACCAGCGGAGGGTCGGCGGGAGGATTGCCGCCGTCGGCTTTCAACGAGCGCGCCTTCGTCCGCAATGTCTGGAAGGACGGACTGAAGCTGGCGGAGGAACAATTCGAGGGGGTCAATCCCTTCAAGATGGGCGTGGTGGCGTCCTCGGATTCGCATAACGGCACCATGGGCTGGCATCCCGAGAACGAAAGGTTTCCGGGGCACCTCGGCATCGACGATGCGGTCCCCGTGCAGCGTCCCTCCACCATCCAAAACAGTTCGGGCGGCCACTCCGTGGCGTGGGCGGAGGAGAATTCGCGCGACTCCATTTTCGAAGCGCTGAAGCGCAAGGAGACTTACGGGACCAGCGGAACGCGGATCGTCCTGCGCTTCTTCGGAGGCTGGAACTTCGACAAATCCATGTGCGGCAAGGATTTCGTGCCGACCGGCTATGCCGACGGAGTCCCCATGGGCGGCGACCTCCCGCCGAGACCCTCCCGTGCCAAAGCCCCGCGGTTCATCGTGGCGGC
>NZ_JBDIVO010000244.1:0-7201 GCF_039794385.1 Methylocaldum sp.
GCGGGACTGCCGCGCAGGCCGCCCTGCTGGAAGGCCAATCGGTTTATTTCCAGTTTGCGGACGAGGACCTGGATTACTTCGGGACACCGTCCATCGACGGCGATACCCTGAGCTTCGCCTTTTCCGATCGTTTTGCCGCCTCGGCTTCCCAGCGCCTAAGGGAAACCATGGAATTTCAGGTCATCGCCAAGGACGGATTTCTGATCAATCAGTTTCACTTGGCCGAGGGCGGCGACTATGCGCTCGCCGGAAAGAACAGCGGCGTTTCGGCCAGCAGTCGGCTCCGGCTCGACGACTTTAGCAACGACGAGTTGTTCCGCGACTCGGGTGAAAAATCCTTCCGCCTCGGCGGCAGCGGCGGCGAAAAGGCGGGCAGCTGGACCACGCTGTTCGAGCAGTCGATCGCCCGGAGCGAAGAACTGGACGTCCTCTTGACGACGATGCTGGGGGCCGTTCCGGTGGGCAGTCAGGGTGAGGCCTGGATCGATCTGAACGCGATCCGCGTGACCATCGGCGCGGTTCTGTCCGGCGGCGAACCGGCCCCGGTGCCTTTGCCCGCGGCCGTGTGGCTCTTGGCCTCCGGACTCGCCGGTTTGAGCGGCGTGGCGGCCGCCAAGAAGCGCCGCAGCGTGCTTTTACACGCATAACAAACATCATCGGCCGATAAGCGCCGCGTGTATCTCGGGTACCGGAGGAATTCGGCCAAAAGTAGCGCGGGCCGGGCCCATTCCGCTCTTGGCCGCGATGCGGGAACGCATCGCAAGATCCACACGCCGACCGAGGCAAAGGGATTGTACCTGCGGTCGCTTTCGTTCGATATGCTTGAAATCATCCTTGCTCGCGCCTGCGGACGCGCGGGACTGCCGTTTCTGGGCTACCGGTAAAGTGCTTCGCTTTGGATGAATCGCCGGACCGGCTCGGGAATCAAATAACGGGCGCTCTTGCCGGTTTTTACGGCTTCCCTGATGCGGGTCGCCGAAATATCGAGCTGGGTGACCTCGACGAAATGGATTGCTCCCGCCGGCTGAGGGCGTATGGCACCTGGCTGTTCGGTACGGCGTTCTGCGATGCGCGATGCCAAATCGCCCGCAAAATCGGGCGCCGCGCCCGGCCGTTGCATGACGACGATATGGGCGAGATCGAACAGCTCCCGCCAGCGGTGCCAGCGGGGAAAGCCGAGGAAGGCATCCAGCCCGACGATCAGGCACAACGGCCGAGCGCCGATCTCCGCTCGAATGGACGCAAGCGTATCCACCATGTAGGACGGCCCGGGCCGGTCTAGTTCCCGTGTATCGATACGGAAGCCGGGCTCGGCGTCGTGCAGGGCCAGCTCCAGCATCTTAAGGCGATGATCGGGTTCGGCCTCCGGCGCAGCGCGGTGGGGCGGCAAACGGCAGGGGACGAAGCGGACCTCGTCCAGTTTGACCGCTTCTTTGACTTCCAGGGCCGTCCGCAGGTGGCCGTAGTGGATGGGATCGAAGGTTCCGCCGTATATGCCGATCATGAGCGCTCTTGGGGGGAGAGGCCGTAGCAGTAGGTCGGGAACCCTTTCCCGACATATTCGTCGGCAAAGGATTGCCGACCTACGATACTAATCCGCCCTAGGTGTTGCAAGTCAGGCGCGGATATGCCCATCGCCCAGAACGATGAATTTCTGGGTGGTCAATCCTTCCAGTCCTACCGGGCCGCGGGCGTGCAGCTTGTCGGTGCTGATGCCGATTTCGGCGCCCAAGCCGTATTCGTAACCGTCGGCGAACCGGGTGGAGGCGTTGACCATTACCGAGCTGGAATCCACTTCCCGGAGAAAACGGCGCGCGCGGGTGTAGTCCTCGGTCACGATGGCGTCCGTGTGTTGCGATCCGTGCCGATTGATATGATCCAGCGCCTCGTCGAGGCCCTCGACCACGCGGATGGACAGGATGGGCGCGAGATATTCGGTGTCCCAGTCTTCCGCGGTTGCCGGCGTACAGTCCGGCAAGATTTGCACGGTTCTAGGGCAGCCGCGGAGCTCCACGCCCTTTTCCCGAAAGAGGTGCGCCAGGTCCGGAAGGAGAACGGGCGCAATCGGGGCAGCGATCAGCAAGGTTTCCATCGCATTGCAGACACCGAAGCGCTGGGTCTTGGCATTCAGAGCAATCTTGATGGCCTTGTCGAAATCGCAGCGGTCGTCGATGTAGACGTGGCAGATGCCGTCCAGGTGTTTGATGACCGGGATGCGGGATTCTTCCGTGATGCGCTCGATGAGGCTCTTGCCGCCGCGCGGCACGATCACGTCCACGTGGCGTTCCATGCGGATCAGCTCGCCGACCGCCGCCCGGTCGGTGGTTTCGATCAGTTGCACGGCGTCGCGGGGCAGTCCCGCTTGCTCAAGACCGTCCCGTATGCAGTCGGCGATGGCCTTGTTGGAATGTATGGCTTCGGACCCGCCCCGCAGGATGCAGGCGTTGCCGGATTTGAGGCAAAGCGCCGCGGCGTCCGCGGTCACGTTGGGGCGGGACTCGTAGATGATCCCGATGACGCCCAAAGGCACCCGCATCCGGCCGACCTGAATGCCGGAGGGTCTATAGGTGAGGCCGGTGATTTCGCCCACCGGATCGGAAAGCGCGGCCACTTCGCGTAGACCTTGAGCCATGGCGTCTATGCGCTTTTCGGTGAGGTCCAGCCGGTCGAGCATCGCGCCGTCGAGTCCCCTCTGCCGGCCGACTTCGAGATCCTTGTGATTCTCCGCCATCAACACCTGCGCATCGCTTTTCAGCGCGTCGGCGATGGCCAGGAGAGCGCTGTTCTTTGCGGCAGTCTCCGCACGGCTCATCGAGCGGGCGGCCTCGCGAGCCTGCTCGCCCACCCTAAGCATGTAAGTTTGAAGGTCGTTTAACATGGGTCGTTCAAGGAAAGGTGAATAATCGAAAGCGGTGAGCTATGAAACGTCAATGAGGCTTCGCCGTAATGCGTGTTCCCGAAGGTGCCGTGAGGCTTACGCAGACGGACAACAGTTCTTCCCAGGGGTCGCCCGTTTCCATGCCTTTGATCACTCTGTCAGCCTTGGCGCTGAGCAAGAGGGTCCGGTGAATGCTGTCGCGGTTCAGGCGCTGCAGTGCCTGGAGCACGGTCGATTTTCGTTTGTCCCACACTTGGCATTTCGCCAATGCCGATTCGGTCGGGGTGCCTTGGGCGACCAGAGCCATGATGTTGCCGATCAGGCGAACGTCGCGGGTGAGCGCCCATAGCGCGACCGCAGGCGCCACGCCTTCCGCCTTGAGTCCCGTGAGTACGCGGTAGGCTTTCTGAGTGTGACCGCGCAAGACTTCTTCGGCCAGATCGAAAACATCGTAACGGGCGCTGTCGGCGACGGCCTTGACGATCTGGTCGTCGTCGATCTTGCCCTTGCCGTACAAGATGTGCAATTTTTCGATTTCCTGGGCGGCCGCCAGCAAATTGCCTTCGACGCGGGCGGCCAATATGCGGATGCCCGAGCGGTCGGCCAACAGACCTTTCGCGTTCAAGCGCCGGTCGAGCCAGCGCAGCAATTGCTCGCCCTCCAGGGGCCAGACCTGGACCACCACGCCGATGCGGTCGATGGCCTGGTACCAGCGGCTTTTTTGTTCGGCGCCCCCGATTTTCGCGCTGCTGACGATGAGGACTGCGTCTTCCGCGGGCCGCTCGGCATAACGCGCCAGGGCTGCCGCCGCCGCTTTGTCCGGCTTCGCGGGAAGGCGCAGGTCCAAAATGCGCTTTTCGCCGAAGAGAGAAAACGAATCGGCTGCCTCCTGCAAGCTGCCCCAGTCGAAGCCGGTATCGGCGTAGAACAATTCACGGCTGCCGTACCCGGCGGCACGCGCTGCCTGCCGTATCGCGTCGGCCGCTTCCGCAAGCTGCAGGGGCTCGTCTCCGCTCAGGAAATAAACCGGAGCCAGACGCTTCTTCAGTTGCTCTCCCAGCTGCTCGGCGGATAGTTTCACGACTTGTCCGCAGGCGGGCGGCTCAGTGCGTAAGCGACGCGGCGAAACAGGAGTTGGGCGGCCTCGCGCTGCATCTCCTGCTGGATTTGGTATTCCTCCTGGGTTTGACTGAGCGGGGAGGTCTGATCGTTGAAATAATCCCGTTTCAGCTCGAGCTCCTGGCGCGGCAGCAGTATCTCGCCCTGTGGCGTCGACACCTCGTAGACGACCCGATAGCTCAAATCGAACAGGTTGGCCCGGCCTTGCTTGCTCAGACCGATCGGGCGGCGGTCCTGCCTCGCCTGGACGATGTGGATCACCGCGCCGGCCTGGCTGGGAGCCGCCGCGAGGTTGCCCCCGGAATAAGACAAAATCTGCGAAAACTCCTGAACGAACAGGTCTCCGCGCCCCAAACCGTCGATGTAGAAGGTTTTAGCGACCATCGTGGCCGGCAAGCTGCCGCGGAGATGGAATCCGCAAGCCGAGAGCAATAGGGCGAAAATTGCCGAAACCGCCGCTTTTGCGAGAGACCGTCTTGTCATTGACTACACCACGATGTTGACCAGCTTGCGCGGAACCACGATAACCTTTTTGACCGGTTTGTCCTCGACGAAGCGCTGCACGTTGGGATCGCCGAGCGCGGCGGTCTCCACTGCGTCGTTGGCGGCGTCCACCGGCACGGTGATTTTGCCGCGCAGCTTGCCGTTCACCTGAACCACCAGCTCCACGGTGTTTTGCACCAGCGCCGATTCGTCCACTCTTGGCCATGCCATGGTCGCGACCGTTTCGGGATGTCCGAGCTCGTGCCACAAGCGGTGGCAAATATGGGGCACGATGGGAGACAGCATCAGCACCACGAGCTCCAGCGTTTCCTGGCGCACCGCGCGTCCCCGATCGCTCGCATCGTCGAACTTCGCCAAGGCGTTGAGCAGTTCCATGTTGGCGGCGATCGCCGTGTTGAAGGTGTAACGCCGGCCGATATCGTCGCTGACCTTGCGAAGGGTCTCGTGCGTCTGGCGCCGCATGGCCTTTTGCGCCTCGTCGAGCGCCGTCTTGTCGAGCCTAGGGGCGGGGCCTTGGTCGACATGGACGGCGACCTGTTTCCAGAGGCGCCTCAGGAACCGGAATCCACCTTCCACGCCGCTGTCCGACCATTCCAGCGACTGCTCGGGCGGGGACGCGAACATCATGAACAAGCGCGCCGTGTCCGCGCCGTAACGATCGATCAGCGCTTGCGGATCGACGCCGTTGTTCTTGGACTTGGACATTTTTTCGGTGCCGCCGATCGTGACCGGCTGTCCATCGGCCTTCAAGCTCGCGCCCAGCGGCCTTCCCCGCTCGTCCAATTGCACGTCCACTTCGGCCGGGTTGTAGTAGTGCTTCTTGCCGTCGGCCTGCTCCCGGTAGAAGGTCGGCGCCACCACCATGCCCTGGGTGAGCAGATTGGTGAAGGGTTCGTCGCTGTCCACCAGGCCCACGTCGCGCATCAGCTTATGGAAGAAGCGCGCGTACAGAAGATGCAGGATGGCGTGCTCGATGCCGCCGATGTACTGATCCACCGGCAGCCAGTATTTGGCGCGTTGATCCAGCATGGCGTCGTGGCTGTCCGGGCAGGCATAGCGGGCGTAGTACCAGGACGATTCGACGAAGGTGTCCATGGTATCCGTCTCGCGCTCAGCCGGGCCTCCGCATTTCGGGCAGGTTGTTTGATACCACTCGGGCATTTTCTTGAGCGGAGAGCCCACATCGATCTTGACGTCTTCCGGCAATACCACGGGGAGCTGATCTTCGGGTACCGGCACGTCGCCGCAGTTCGGACAATGAATGACGGGAATCGGGCAGCCCCAGTAACGCTGGCGGGAGATGCCCCAGTCGCGCAGGCGGAACTGGGTGCGCTTCTGGCCTAGGCCTTTGGCTTCGAGATCGGCGGCGATGGCGTCGAAGGCTTGCTGGAAATCGAGGCCATCGTATTTTCCCGAATTCACGCACACGCCGTACTCGGCATAGTCGTCTATCCACTCGCCCTCCGGATCGACCGTCTCATAAGCGTCCGATTTGGACGCGATGACGGTTTTGATCGGCAGTCCATATTTATGCGCAAACTCGAAATCCCGCTCGTCATGCGCCGGCACCGCCATCACCGCGCCTTCGCCGTAGCCCCACAATACGTAATTGGCGACCCACACCGGCAGTTTTTCGCCGGTTAATGGATGAATGACGAAGCGGCCGGTCGCCATGCCTTTCTTTTCCATGGTGGCGAGCTCGGCTTCCGCCGTGCCGCCGTGTTTGCATTCCTCGATGAAGGCTTCCAATTCCGGATGGCCTTCCGCGGCTGCCAGGGCCAGCGGATGTTCCGCCGCCACGGCGACATAAGTCGCGCCCATCAGGGTGTCGGGGCGGGTGGTGTAAACCTTGAGGACGTCGCTGCCGTCCTCGTAGGGAAAATGCACTTCGCAGCCGTGGCTCTTGCCGATCCAGTTGCGCTGCATGGTCTTCACCTGTTCGGGCCAGCCCGGCAACTGGTCCAGCCCGGCGAGCAGTTCCTCGGCGTAGGCGGTGATGCGCATGAAGTACATGGGGATGTCGCGCTTTTCCACCGGCGCGCCCGACCGCCAGCCGCGGCCGTCGATCACTTGTTCGTTGGCCAGCACGGTCTGGTCCACGGGGTCCCAGTTCACCGGGGCGACCTTCTTGTAGATCAGGCCTTTTTCGAACAGCTTGGTGAACAGCCATTGTTCCCAGCGATAATAATCGGGCTTGCAGGTGGCGATCTCGCGGCTCCAGTCGATGGCGAGCCCCAGCGACTTGAGTTGCTTGCGCATGTAATCGGCATTGGCGTAAGTCCACGCCGCCGGAGCGACCTTGTTCTGCATCGCGGCGTTTTCCGCCGGCAGTCCGAAGGCGTCCCAGCCCATCGGCTGAAGCACGTTCTTGCCCTGCATGCGCTGATAGCGGGCGATCACGTCGCCGATGGTATAGTTGCGGACATGGCCCATGTGCAGCCGCCCGCTGGGGTAGGGGAACATGGACAGGCAGTAATACTTTTCCCTGGCCGGGTCTTCGACGGCGCGGAAAACGCCCTGGGCTTCCCAGGCGTCCTGGGCTTCTTGTTCGATGGTCTGCGGCTTGTAAATGTCTTCCATACGCGGGGATTTCGGTCGCCGAATTAAACCTTGTAGGATACTAAAGCACTCGCCGGTACCGCAAATGGGCGCGGGCTTCGTCGGCGATCCTCGTTTTGTCCTGAAAACCGGATTTCGTAG
>NZ_JBDIVO010000245.1:0-7079 GCF_039794385.1 Methylocaldum sp.
TTCGATGATCAGCAAGGTATTCAGCACGGCAAACTCAGACCCATTGACAAGGAAGCGTTAAACTCACCCGAGCTCCACGGGGCTCGACATTCGAAATATCCAGCTGCCCGCCCAGGTCGCGCGTGAACCGCTGAACCATGGCCAGACCGAGGCCGGTACCGCCGGGCCGCCCGGTTGCGAAAGGACGAATGCCGGTTTGCAGGATCTCCTCGGGAAACCCAGGCCCATCGTCGGTCACCGTGAGGAGAACGTGGTCATCCCCTCGACAGGCACAAATTTCTATCGTTCCGTTTTGATCTCCGATAGCCTGCGCCGAGTTCAGAATCAGATTGAGCAAGGTCTGGCGCAGACGGCATCCCGGCAGCCGGCAGACCAAATCGTTCGATGCGCTCCAATCGAGCCTGATGTTGGGCTGGATCTGGTAACGGGTCAGCGTCACCAATTCGCGGATCAACACGCCGACGTCGCATTCGGCAACGGGCGCCGGGGTATGTCGGCCATTATCGAGCAGTTCGTTGAGGAGCCGTCCCATCCGCTTCAGCTCGGCGATGATCAAATCGACTCTCTCCGCCTGTTCGGTATCGTCGATCTCGTTGCGGAGATTGACGCAGGTCATCTGGATGCCGGCGAGAGGGTTGCGCAATTCGTGGGCGATACCGGCCGCCAGCTCGCCGACCGCCGCCAATCGTTCGGTACGGGACAGACTGGCCTGTTGCTCCAGCAAGGCCCGCGTGGCCGCGCGCACCTCCGCTTCGAGGGATTCCGCGTGGTGGCGCTTGACTTCCTCCAGCTCGGCCAGACGCTTGACCATATCGTTATAGCTATTGAACACCGGCAGCAAGAGCGGGTCGATCCGCGCGGTTTCGATCGGCGTGAAATCTTCGTGGGCGAGGCGCAGCAGCAGTTCCTTGAGATTGTTCAGCGGCGCCAGGATTTGGCGGCGGAAGAACACTCCCCCGAACAGCAGAATGGCCGCCAGTACTCCGAATACCAGCGAGATTTCGGTACGGGTCGCCTGGCCGATCTCCTCCACCAATCTTTCCCGCTCCAGTGTCTCTTGGTCCAGCATGGCGCTGGTTATTTTGAGTGCGCGCAGCAAGAGCGCTTCCTGGCTCTCCGGAGGCAAGCGCTCCCGGCTGATTTCGACGATCAGTCTGCTGACTTCGGTCAGTTTGTTCGGCGTATCGGCCGCGACGTGATAATCATGCCGCGCCAGTTCCGCAAGCCGGGTGGAAAGCTCGGAAAGCTGTTGCGCATGCAAGCGGCGGTTTGACCCGGTCGTAAAGTACCCCGTCAGCGCGTCCTGCAACTTGAATGCGACCTCCTGAATATGATGGGCGTAGCCGACGTAGGCGCGCACGGTTTCAAACCGCTCCAGGTTGCGCCAAATCATGCCGCCGAGGAGGACGAGCACCAACAGCAAAAGGCCGAGCAGCGCCCAGCCCCTTACTTGGGCATAGCGATAGGAAAATGGTTTCACGGTCTGATTCTCAAAGGCGCGAAGATACCCATGCTCTGACTCTGTCCCCCGGCCCATGATTCGGCGGCAGCCGGTCGTTCAGGCTGCGTATTCTAGCCCAGAGAGAGAGGCTCGCTTCAAAAAGCGATCTGTCCGCCAACGGCATTCAAGTGTCGACGCGTCTGATAACGCAAGAGGACAAACAGAAAGCACATCGACAAGGAGTAGCCGTAAGCCGCGCCCACCGCGCCGAATCGCTCGGACAGATAAAAACCGAGCACCAGATTGATGACTACCGCATAACTGGTGGAAACGAATACGCTGCGGCTCTGCTTCATAAACTGTAGGTAATAGGGCGAATCCGAGAAAATGGCGTTGACCGAGGCGCCCACCGCAAGCACGCACAGCGCTTCGTAGCCATGGCTGAAATTGGGGCCGAACCAGTCGAGAATGGTTTGTCCGAGCACCACGACGACGGTCAGAAAAGCGATCGCCAGCCCGCCCACCACCATTAGCCTGTGCCGCATCAAACGCCGCAAGGACAAGCCGTCCGCGCGCTCCATGAACATCGACGTCAGCGGCAGATAAAACCGGTTCGCCGTATTGGCCAGAAGCACGATGAAGGTGCCGGTCTGCGCGGCGACGGCATAGGTGCCCACGATCGCGTCGGACGGATAGAGCAGTTCCAAGACGATCACTCCCGATCCGGCCATCACGCTCAACATCCAACTGTTCAGCAACAGCGGCACCGCCCGCCGCACCCATTTGGCCCTCAAAAAGTCGGGCCGAGCCCGCCACGTATCTTCCGGCATCGTGAGCCGGGCCAACTGGTGTATCGCACTCAGGGTCCATAGCCAGGCCAAGCCATAACCGCAGGCGACGCCGACCGCCGTCATCGGCAAATCGAATAGAAAAATCAGGTAGACGAAAAAAAGAAAGCTGGTCGGCAAAAGCAAGCGGTAGATCATGACCGCCTCGATTTGCCTGCCGTTCGCCGTAACCACCTCGACCAGAAACAAGGCGGGGGCGATGGCGGGCAAGAACAGGACGAGAATGACCAGGGCGATGGGAGAATTCGCTCCCGAGGCGATGCCGAGCATCAACCCAATGAAGGCGAGGAGTAGGCTGAAAAGTACGATCGTACGCAGGGAGAAGGTCCAAAACCCCAAGCTGCGCGTCCAATCTCCTCGCTCCCGATAAACCGGAATGCAGCGCAATGCGTACTTGTCGAGTCCGAGCGTGGCCACGGTGGACAAAATGGTGATGGCGGACAGAGCTACGCTGAAATCGTCGAAATCCCGAACCGAAAGGTTGCGCGCCAGCGTGATATTGATCACGTAAAACAGCAGATAATTCACCAACGCAAGAACGCACAAGATCAGAGAGCCGGAATAATCAGCGCGCGATAAGGACTGAGTCAGCATGAATGCGAGTGTGGGTTATCGTGGAGTTCCGGCCAATCCGTTCGAGCCGATTTTGTTCTTGGTCATCGATGTGGATGTTTTGCTTGTTTTATGACCGACTGATGAAATTCGGCAATCGACTGCCCTAAAAGAGCCGCCTTGGCGCATGGTCTCCAGGTTTCTATTATGCCAGTGTCGGCTCGATAATTATTCGACATTCGACAAAATCATCGGGGCCTTCCCAGGTTTTCCCTAAAAGAACTTTTTCAAACATTCGTCAAAATCGAATCGCGCCGTTTCGGCGCCGTCTAAGTCAGGAAGACGTGACGAAACGACGCCGACATCCCCGAAAAACGGAGCATGATCATGAAACAGACAGGAAAAGCCCTGGCGATTATCCTGGGCTTGTGCGTCTTGAATCCACTCCTTCTGGCGGAAGAAAAACCGGCTCGACCGCAGGCGGGTTCGCCTGAAATCCAGGGAGGAGAACAACAGATAAAACGTCTGAAAGAGCGGCAAGAGTATCTATTGAAAATGCACGACCTGATGCACCAGATTCGAGATGCCAAGACTGACGAGGAGCGGGAGCGTCTCAAATTGGAGCACCTCAAACTCCTCCAGATTCGGACGTCCCCGCACGATCCGGATATGATGCAGGAACATATCCAAAAACTTATGGAACAAGGTACCGAGATGAAGGAGCGATCAAACAAATAATCAAAACCTCGCGGCCGATCTATTCGCCGGAAACGTTCGGCTCTTTGTTCCGTCTGCTTGCCTCATTTCCTCACATGCCTGCCTCGACTGCCGCCGCACAGCTTGGATTTTATTATTATCATTAGTTATAAGTTTTATATTTTTTATTCTTTTTAGTTTTAACCTTCGCTGTTAACATGCCTCCAACGACGATTCGGAAGCATGGCCTTGTCCCTCACAAAGCACACGGAATCAAGGCGCCCGAACGCGGAACCGTAGGATAAAGACTAAACAGGAAAATAGCCAAGGCTTGCGCTATGACGCTCAACAACCGTTTGCCTTATCAAGCTTCACAAACATCGCTGACAACCCAAAAGATCCTGGAAGCCTTGCAGGGGCTACGTTTTGGCTCGGTCGAGATCATCGTGCATGACGGACGCATCGTCCAGATCGAACGCAAGGAAAAGCTTCGCCTCAATCTCGCCTGTCCCGCCGCGTCCGCGGACTAAGACAGCGATCAGCAGTACACATTCTTTTTTCCATTATCGAAATCAGCCCACCGGTTCACCGGAGGTTCAACAAGAAAAATACGACTCGGCACGCTGACCGGATCACCGGAACTGCCTGAATGTGATAAGGGGTCACGATCATGCAAAACCGATGGTCTTTACTGTGGGCGGCGGGGGTGGGCAGCGCCTGGCTGGGGTTCGCACCCGAAGCTTCGGCCATTACTGCCGAACAGCGTTTCGAAAAGCTGGAACGCCACATCCTGGAACTCGAAAGACGACTCGAAGCCTCAGAGGCGGAAAACCAGAAGCTGCGTTCGAAGAAGCCCGCATCCACATCAACGGCATCCGAGCCGGACGTGAAAGCGCTCGATCAAAAGGTGAAAATTTTGGAACGCAAACTGGAAGTCGAACACGAGGTCACCGAAGCCAACGCCAAGAAAACGCCGCGGGTAGAAGCCGGTTCCGCCGGTTTCAGAATCACCTCGCCGGATGGGGACCACCAACTCAGGTTACGCGGCTACGTCCAGGCCGACGGCAATATCTTCATGGACGATTCCTCGGGCGATGCCATCGCGGACAAGTTCACCATCCGCCGAGCACGCTTGAACTTCGACGGCACCTTGTTCAAATACGCCGACTTCCGCATTGCGCCTGACTTCGGCGGAGGTCAATCCCGGCTCTTCGACGCCTACCTGGATCTCCATTACTTGCCTTTCGCCAGTCTCAACGTAGGCAAACAAAAAGCGCCGATCAGCTTGGAGCGTTTGCAGTCGGCCACCGCATTGACCTTCGCCGAACGCGCTTACCCCACGCAATTGGCACCGAACCGTGACGTCGGCGTTCTGCTGCACGGCGAATTCGCCAAACCCGGCTACACCACCCAGTATGGCGGTCCGCACAATTTCAATGACTTCATCACCTATCAGTTGGGCGTATTCAATGGCGCTCGCGACAATGGATTCATCGACACCGATTTGAATGACGATTTCGAGTTTCAAGGACGGGTGTTCGCCCATCCCTTCCAGCACAGCGGCATCGGACCTTTGGAAGGACTCGGTCTCGGCGTTGCCGGCAGTTGGGGACACCCGCGCAACGAAACAAGCATCCCCGGACTTACCAGCCCCGGACAGCAAAGAATCCTGAGGTATAGCGAAGCCAACAGCACGGCCACGGCCACCTCGGTAAACGGCTATCACTATCGGGTCTACCCGCAGCTGTACTGGTATTGGGGACCGTTCGGACTGCTCAGCGAATATGCCATCTCATCTCAGGAACTCCGCCGATCCACAATCACCGGCCCTACCATCAATGCGAAGACGAGGCAGGACAATACCGCTTGGCAGGTGGCGCTCTCCTATGTCCTGACCGGCGAGGACAGCAGCTTCAACGGCGTAAAGCCCCGCCATGCGTTTAATCCGTTCAACGGCCAATGGGGCGCGTGGCAAGTCGCGGGACGTTGGAGCGAGCTGGATGTTGATGACGATACCTTTCGCGATTTCGATCCGCGTGCGACCAGCACGCTCTTTTTCGCCAACCCGGCCCAATCCGTCAGCAAGGCGACCTCCTGGGCGCTGGGCTTGAACTGGTATTTGAACAATAACGTAAAAGTCATGGCCGATTACGAGCAGACCCATTTCGACGGCGGCGCAGCCGGCAACGGCGACCGGCCCACCGAAAAGATCTTTTTCACCCGATTCCAGTTCTCTTATTAAAAGGAGCCAGCCTCATGACACTCAAAAATTTAAGAAACACCTTGAACACCGCTCTGCTCGGCATGGCCTTGGCCGCTTCGTCCACCACCGAAGCCGCCGCCGTCAGCCTGCTTAATGTCTCCTACGACCCCACCCGCGAGTTTTACGAAGAATACAACGCGGCCTTCGCCAAGTACTGGCGCGAGAAGACCGGGGACACGGTTACCGTCAAACAATCCCACGGCGGCGGCGGCAAGCAGGCTCGCGCGGTAATCGACGGGCTGGACGCGGACGTGGTGACGCTGGCCCTGGCTTACGACGTCGACCAGTTGTATCAAAAAGCCAAGCTGATTCCGGAAAACTGGCAGTCGCGTCTGCCCAATAACAGCGCCCCCTATACCTCCACCATGGTGTTCCTGGTGCGCGAGGGAAATCCCAAGGGCATCAAGGACTGGGACGACCTCGCCAAGCCCGGCGTTTCGGTGGTCACGCCCAATCCGAAAACATCGGGCGGCGCCCGCTGGATCTATCTCGCCGCCTGGGGCTACGGACTGAAAAAGCACGGAAACGAGGCAGCCGCCAAGGACCTGGTGCAGAAGATCTACAAGAATGCGGCGGTATTGGACACGGGAGCGCGCGGCTCGACCGTTACGTTCGCCGAGCGGGAAATCGGCGACGTACTGGTCACCTGGGAAAACGAAGCCCATTTGATACTCAAGGAATACAGCCGATCCAGCAGCACGGAACACGGCAGACAGAAGTTCGAGATCGTCACGCCGTCCCTCAGCATTCTGGCCGAACCGCCGGTTACGGTGGTGGATAAGGTGGCCAAGCGCCACGGCACGGAAGAGCTCGCAACAGCCTATCTGGAATATCTCTACAGCAAGGAGGGCCAGGATCTCGCCGCAAAGCATTTCTATCGGCCCGGCGATCCGGAGATCCTGGCCAAATACGGCAATCAATTCAAAAAGATCGAACTGTTCAGGATCTCCGACGTTTTCGGCGACTGGAACAAAGCCCAAAAGACACATTTCTCGGACGGTGGCGTGTTCGATCAGATTTACGGCTCAGGACGCTAAGCATTCCAGGAAAGGATAGTTAGGTTCCAGAGCCTTAAACCCGCTGGCAGACCGGGACCGTCTGCCGCCTCTGTGGTTACTTTATGGAATCTCTGATTAAGTCCTTCGACAGGCATGTCCTGAGCTTGTCGAACCATGAACGGAATCCACTTGTTCAGAGCTTCCTTATGCAAAGGAGCTTTCCCATGCCTCTGCGACAACTCGTGGAATATTTCAATCAGCGCTTCGCCGAAGAGCAAGGA
>NZ_JBDIVO010000246.1:0-7072 GCF_039794385.1 Methylocaldum sp.
GAGGGATGCCGGGTTCGATATGGAGCTGAACGAGGACGCCATACCGGTCGCCGCGCCGGTACGGGGCGCGTGCGAAATCCTCGGTTTCGACCCGCTCTACGTGGCCAACGAAGGTCGCATGGTCCTTTTCGTTCCGGCGAGCGCCGTAGGCCGGGCGATGGATGTGCTGCACGCCCATCCTTTGGGGCGCGATGCGTCTCTCATCGGGCGGGTCGGCGCGGCGGGCGAAGGGCGAGTCGGCCTGCGCAACCCGTACGGCATCGTCCGCGTACTCGACCTTCCGAGCGGCGAACAACTGCCGAGGATCTGTTGAGTGCTCGCTAGTACTCAGTAAGTAGCCCGGATGCAACGCAGTGAAATCCGGGAAGGTCGGAGCACCGATCATCCCGGATTCAGCAAGGCTTCATCCGGGCTACGCTGGCGGAAGTTAGGTCTCTCCTTCTTGCCCGTCGCGCCAGGGTAGAGATGGCCAACCGCCATCAGCCCCAAGCGCGCCCTGAAAAAAGAGCCACGCATCCAACGACCTCGACGGAAACCTCGCGAAACCGCTGATTAAGCGCCGCCTTCAGTCCGTCCAGACTGTCGTGCGCGTTCGACATGATTCCCTTCTTGTTGTAGATGTCCATGAGGCGCTTCGCGAATCGACTTCGCGGAACGCCGCCCTGGAGCAGGGTCGAACCGAACAGGACCGCACCGGGATTCATCAGCGCCTTGAGGTGATCGAAAGCGACCGCCTTGGATTCGATGGGCCCCGGAAGGCAGTGGAGCAGGTAATTGATCCCGACCGAATCGAATTTCGGCTCGTCGATGGATATGGGTGCCAGGACGTTGCGGACATAGGTTTCCGGCTGATATCGGGCGATGCGCCGGGAGGCGAAATCCAGCGAGGTCTCGTTGAGGTCCATCAGTGCAACGCGCGGTACCAGCATCGGAAAGCGGCACTTATCCACAAAATAGCCGGTGCCGACGCCGACATCCAAATGATTCGCCGTGACGTGTTTGTTGTAATGCTCTACGAGTCGCTGAGTTGGGCACTTCCAAATCAGTCGGTTGGATAGCCCGAGCACGGCAAGGTCGTAGATTTTCAGGATAGGTCGGGTATAGACGGCCTGGCCGGCGTGAATCTGGTCTGCGGTAAAGCTCATTGCTCTTGTCTCCCTGTTGTGAATCCCGCACTCAAATCGGGACGATCGACCGGCTTGAGCTCGAGTGATGACTCGGCCTTCAAACGAAGATACATCCCGGATGTCTTCTCGTCCTCAGAGTCGGTATTATGCCCATGGAGGCTGTGCAACGAACAAGGTTTTACGCCGACGCCCGTCCCACACCGATATTCCCATCATTCCAGACCCATGTCCCTTCTCAACAGTTGGTTTCAGGAAAAGCAATCAGCCTGGTTGTATCGCGTGATCGCCGCCGCCGAGAACAATCGCCGGATGCGGCGTTTGTTTCGCAAGCTCGCCGAACAGGCCGACACTCAAGCTGCGCTTTGGGAGAGCCGTTTGAAGGCGGAAGGTTCCGCGTTGCCGCCTTTCAAGCCGACGCCGCGGGCCCGATTGATCGGCCGCCTGGTTCGGGCGTTCGGCCCGAAGGCCCTGCGCCCGGTTCTGGCCAGCATGAAGATCCGGGGGCTTTCCGCCTATTCGGGCCAAGGGCTGGAGACACGCCATGCGATGCCCACCAGCGCCGAAGATGTAGGCCGGCGCCATAAAGGGGTGGCCGGCGGCAACCTGCGGGCGGCCGTATTCGGCGTCAACGACGGACTGTTGTCGAACACCAGCTTGATCTTGGGTATGGCCGGAGCGAGCACGGGGACCGGGATGGTGGCGATGGCCGGCATCGCCGGTTTGTTGGCCGGCGCTTTGTCCATGGCGGCGGGGGAGTATGTGTCGATGCGGTCGCAGCGGGAGTTGTTCGAATACCAGATCGATCTCGAACGGGCGGAGTTCGCGATGTTCCCGGAAGAAGAAGTCGAGGAGCTGGCGGTCATTTATGCGGCCCGCGGCATGAGTTTGCAGCAGGCGCGCCGCGCCACCCGACAGATGATGAGCGACCCGGAAAACGCCCTGGATCTTCTGGCGCGCGAGGAACTGGGCGTAAATCCTGACGATTTGGGTTCGCCCTGGGGCGCCGCGTTGTTCTCTTTTCTGGCATTTTCAGGGGGCGCGAGCATCCCGCTCATCCCGTTTCTCCTGGGGTTCGACATGCATAGAGGCGTTCAGATCGCGGGTCTCTCAGCCGGAGTCAGTTTGTTTGCAATCGGGGCATGCTTGAGTCTCTTCACCGGCCGGAGTGCTCTGTTGGGCGGTCTGCGCATGGTGCTGATCGGCGGCATCGCCGGCATCGTGACGTATGCCATCGGTTCATTGATTGCCCCAGGTGCGCCGGGCCTGACCTGATGAGCGATCCAGCGCGACGTTATACCCGGTGTGGGCTTTTCAGATTCCATATCGATAAGGAGATCGCGGACGGAAAACGAAGCGAAAGTGGGGTACGGTTTCGATTCCAGGCGTTCTCTGCGAAACTTGTTTTAAGAAAGGGCGACTAAGAAAACGTCTCCGACAGTTCGGCAACGACCCCATTTGACCTTCAACTCAGTATTCGGAAGCGATCATGTTCAATTTTCCAGGTCCGGATTTGATCGGACACTTCATATCCCCCGCCGTGCACGGAGCCGGCGACGGAAATGGCGGCGGATTCCTAATGGTTGTCGAGAGCGCGCTCGACACCGTGTCTCGGACGCTCGAGTCCGGATCTTCCGGCAATCCGTTTGCCGGCATCGAGGCGCTGGGAACCAATTGGCACCCGCTAATTGTCCACTTTCCGATCGCTTTTCTGACCGGTTTTTTTCTGCTCGAGCTCATAGGCGTGGTGCTAAGACAGCCGGGTCTGCGGCATGCTGCAAGCTGGATGCTTTATTTGGGGGCTTTGGGCGCCATCGCGGCCGCTGTCGCAGGTTTGATCGCGGAAGACACCGTTCCCCACGGCAGCACCGTACACGACATCATGGAATGGCATGAAAGGCTGGGATTGACAGTGGCAGGTTTGTCATCGACCCTGGCCATTTGGCGCCTCTTCAGTAGGGAACGATTTTCCGCCATGGGTCAGGCTTTACACTTGTTCCTGGGAGCGATCATCCTCGCCGGCATCGTTTTTGCCGCGGACTTGGGAGGATTGATGGTTTACCAGCATGGTGTCGGGGTAAAAAGTTTACAGGTCGCAGACGACCACCATCATGACGATGGTCACGAGCATCGCCCAGCCGGCTCGGACATGGCTTTGGATGCTCATCGCGAACCGGATTCCGAGGAGGCCGTGCATATCCATGACGAACCGCCCTCCGACGAAACTGCGCATGCCCATGACAAACCGGCCTCCGACGAAACTGCGCATACCCACGGCAAACCCGGTTCCGACAAGGCAGTTCATACCCACGGTAAACCGCATTCCGGCAAGGCTCTGGCGAAATAATCCAAACTGTCTAAACCGGAATTTCTGGCCGGAGGACGAGCGGGGCAGGGTACCAGGGTTCAAGCAACCTCTGCCGATAGCACTCGGTCGGCGCGACCGATAGGGCCATGGCCGAAATCCGTAATTCTCGCAGCAATCGGAAAGCCGTCGGCGGCGGTTCTGCCGGCCCCACGGCGAATTAATCTCACCCGAGCCCGCCTCGCTCGCAAGGCCGAGTATCCCTGTGCAGTCAAGCGCTCCGGGACTCGGGAGTTGCTGCAATTCCGTGACAATCCCGTTCGACTTTCGCCGGTTTGCACATTATCATTCGTCCGTTTGCTCAAAGCTTTTGCGAGACATGGAATATTCAATAGCCGAATTGCTGCTTTCCGGTATCAAGCTCATGCTGATCGGCATGACGATCGTGTATCTCTTTTTAGCGTTGCTGGTCTGGGTAATCGGTATTACATCGAAATTGCTCAATCGCTACGTACCCGAACCGGAACACGCTCCAGGCGCTTCTGTCCAGGCCCCGGATGTCGAGTCGGATCAATCCGAAATCGTAGCCGCCATAACGGCGGCCATTCACCGGTACCAGAATCAATAACATACAGAGAAGAACTTAGGAGTTTGTTCCATGGCTAACCCCTTAGGCATAACCGACGTCGTTCTGCGCGACGCGCATCAGTCCCTGTTGGCTACCCGTTTGCGGCTCGAGGACATGCTGCCGATTTGCGACAAGTTGGATCAAGTCGGTTTCTGGTCGCTCGAAAGCTGGGGGGGAGCGACCTTCGACGCCTGCATTCGTTATTTGGGCGAAGACCCGTGGGAGCGTTTGCGCGCGCTCAAAAAGGCGCTGCCTCGTACCCGACTGCAAATGCTGCTGCGCGGGCAGAACCTGCTCGGCTATCGTCATTACGCCGACGACGTGGTGGACAAGTTCGTCGAGCGGGCGGCGGAAAACGGCGTGGACGTGTTCCGCATCTTCGACGCGTTGAACGACCTGCGCAATTTCGAAAGAGCCATCAAAGCGACGATCAATGCGGGCAAGCACGCCCAGGGCACCATCTCTTACACCGTGAGCCCGGTGCATACCATCCCGATGTGGGTCGACTTGGCGAAACGCCTGGAGGACATGGGCGCGCACTCCATCTGCATCAAGGACATGGCCGGACTCTTGAAGCCTTATGTAGCCGAGGAACTGATCAAGAAGCTGAAAAAGGCCGTCAAGGTTCCGATTCACATGCAGTGTCATGCGACGACCGGGCTCAGCACTGCGGCCATCGTCAAGGCGGTGGAAGCCGGCATCGATAATGTTGACACCGCGATCTCGTCGATGAGCATGACCTACGGCCACAGCCCCACCGAAGCCATCGTGGCGACCTATCAGGGGCATAAGCGGGACACCGGTCTGGATCTGCGCCTTCTTGAAGAGATTGCCGCTTATTTCCGCGAGGTCCGGAAGAAATACGCCAAGTTCGAGGGCAGCCTGAAGGGTGTCGACAGCCGCATCCTGGTGGCGCAAGTTCCCGGCGGCATGTTGACCAACATGGAAAGCCAGTTGAAAGAGCAGGGGGCTCTGGACCGCTTCGACGAAGTGTTGGAAGAGATTCCGAGGGTTCGCGAAGATTTGGGCTTCATTCCGCTGGTTACGCCGACTTCGCAGATCGTCGGAACCCAGGCCGTGATCAACGTGCTGTCGGGCGAGCGCTACAAAACGATTGCCAAGGAAACCGCCGGCGTGCTCAGGGGCGAATACGGGGCGACGCCTGCTCCGGTCAATAAAGAGTTGCAACAGCGGGTGCTCGAAGGTTCCGAGCCGATTACTTGCCGGCCGGCGGACCTGCTGGAGCCAGAAATGGACAAGCTGACGGCGGAACTCAGGAAAATGGCTGCCGAGCACAAGGTCAATCTGACGGAAAACGAAGTGGACGACGTGCTGACTTACGCGCTCTTTCCCCAGATCGGTTGGCGCTTCCTTCAAAATCGCGGCAATCCTTCGGCTTTCGAGCCGGCGCCGGGAACGGAAGAGACTCCGAAGTCCGAAGCTCCGAGAGCCGAAGTTACGCAGGCGGCGGCATTCTCGGACGGGGCCAAGGCCTATACCGTCACGGTCAACGGCAGGGTTTATCACGTCGAGGTCGCTCCGGGAGGTGCCATCACGTCGGTGCAACCTGTCGCGGGTTCGACCGTGCAGCCCGCCGTTCGCATCGGTACGGGGGAAGCGGTGAAGGCACCTATGGCCGGACATATTCTTCGGATCAACGTCAAGGAAGGCCAGACCGTTACGGAAAGCGAGGTCGTGGTGGTGATGGAAGCCATGAAGATGGAAACCGAGGTTCGCACGCGTGTAGGCGGAACGGTGGGCCACATCGCGGTCAAGGTCGGCGATACCGTCGCGGCCAACGATGTCTTGCTGACCCTGGGATGAGGTAACCGATGGAGGGTTTCATCCAGCTTTGGCAAAGCACCGGATTGTCCAATTTCCAGATTGGCCAGGTGCTCATGATGGGCGTCGGCTTTCTCCTGATTTTCCTGGCTATTCGCAAGGGTTTCGAGCCGCTGCTCCTGCTTCCCATCGGATTTGGCGCCGTGTTGAGCAATATTCCGGTAGCCGGTATCGCAGAGGAGGGGGGGCTGCTGTCGTATCTTTACTACGGCATTAAAACGGGAATTTTCCCACTGCTCATCTTCATGGGCGTCGGGGCGATGACCGACTTCGGGCCCATGCTGGCGAACCCCAAGACCCTGCTCTTGGGAGCGGCCGCGCAATTCGGCATCTTCGGAACCTTGTTCGGGGCATTGGCGCTGAACCTGGTTCCGGGCCTCACCTTTTCTTTCAAGGATGCCGCAGCCATCGCCATCATCGGCGGAGCGGACGGGCCCACGGCGATTTACGTCGCCTCCAAGCTTGCGCCGGAACTATTGGGCGCGATCGCGGTGGCGGCTTATTCCTACATGGCTTTGGTGCCCCTGATTCAGCCGCCGATCATGCGCGCCTTGACGACGTCCGAGGAGCGCTTGATCGAGATGGCGCAGCTTCGGATCGTCAGCCGCAAGGAAAAGATCATTTTTCCGGTGGTCTTGCTGATCCTCACCGCGATGTTGCTGCCATCGGCCGCGCCTTTGATCGGTATGTTCTGCCTGGGCAATCTGATGCGCGAATGCGGCGTCGTCGAGCGTTTGAGCAAGACTGCACAGAACGAGCTGATCAATATCGTCACGATCTTTCTGGGGCTTTCGGTCGGATCGAAACTGAGCGCGGCGCAGTTCTTGCGGCCGGAAACCTTGGGCATTCTGGTACTCGGAGCCATCGCCTTCAGCTTCGGCACCGCGTCCGGTGTGCTCATGGCGAAGATGATGAATAAGTTCAGCGAAAACAAGGTCAATCCTCTCATCGGCGCGGCCGGCGTTTCGGCGGTGCCGATGTCCGCTAGGGTAGCCAACAAGGTCGGGCAGGAGAGTAATCCGTACAACTTCCTGCTCATGCACGCCATGGGGCCGAACGTGGCCGGAGTCATCGGTTCGGCGGTGGCGGCCGGCGTTCTCTTGGCTTTGGTCCAGTAACCGCGGTTCGCCGGAGACTTGTTCACGGCGGTCCTGCTCTAGAACTTTTCCGGTT
>NZ_JBDIVO010000247.1:0-7018 GCF_039794385.1 Methylocaldum sp.
GCCGAGATCGAAAACCCGCGTGCTGCCGCCGGGGAAGTCGTGTACTTCATCCTTGAATGCCAGGCGGATCGGCGCGATGCCGGGTTCGCGCCCGTGTACGGTAAGGGCGTCGCGGGTGAGATGCAAATCGAGCGTGTGTCCGCGATAGCGAATGCGCAGGTCGAGGCGCGCCAATTCCGCCGGCAATTGCGGATTGAGCCTGAGGACATCGCTCGTGACCTCGACGCCGGTCGTTACGCGCTGCATCAGATCGACCGTCCCCGCCATGGCGCCGAGGTGCACGCCCTCGGCCGTGGTGCCTTGCTGAATGTCGCTCAAGTCGCTCTGCAACGCCTCCGCGAAGTAGGTCATCGCGCGCGGCCGGTTCGATCGCGCCAAGACCCACGCGTGCACGACCCGCGACAATGTGGAGCCGTGCGACGAACGGCGGTCGTAATACGTGACGTTGCGCGGAATGGTTTCATATTCGAACGGATAGCCGAGATGTGTGAACAGATCGCTCAGCTCCTCGGCCGAAAACAGATAGAACAGCATCAGCACGTCGGCCTGCTTCGACAGCTTATAGCGGTTCGCCGTGTCGTTCTCCGCTTCGAGAATGAGATCCAGGCGCTGGATGTTGCCGTACCGCCTCCGGTAGTCCTCCCAATCCAGCTCGATGAGCTTTTCGTAGCCCTCGAACTGGCTGATGACCCCGTTCCCGTGAAACGGCACGAACATTCGCCGGCTGATGTCCTCCCAACGCGCGGTTTCTTCCGCGGACAAGGGAAGCTCGCGCATGAGCTCCAACCGCCGGAGATCGGGGAGCAGCCTGAGCACGTCCAGTGCCCGGCGCAGTACCCACACGGCCATGATGTTGGTATAGGCGTTGTTGTCGAGGCCGGGCGTCGGCGCATCGGGATAGCCTTCGTGGAACTCGTCCGGGCCCATCACCCCGCGGATCTCGTAGCGGCCCTTTTCTTCACCGAAGCTCGCGATGCTAGCCCAGAAGCGGGCGATCTCGAGCATCAGCTCGGCACCGGCGAACTGCAGAAACTCGATGTCACGGGTAACCTGAAAGTACTGCCAGACGTTGTAGGCAATGGCGCTGCCGACGTGGCGCTGCAGATAAGAGTTGTCGGGCACCCATCGCTGCGAGCGCGGATTCAGGTTGAGCTCCTGGGTTTCCTCCTGCCCATCGCTTCCGCTTTGCCATGGGAACATGGCGCCCCGGAATCCGGCGCTTTTCGCCGCGGCTCGCGCTTCGTCTAGGCGCCGATAGCGGTACATGAGCAGCGAGCGGGTGATCTCGGGCATTCGAAAATTGAGGAACGGGAAGATGAACAGCTCGTCCCAAAAAATGTGGCCCTGATACGCTTCGCCGGTCCAGCCGCGTGCCGGCACGCCGATATCGAGATCGATGGAGTTGGGGGACACGGCCTGCAGCAGATGAAACATGTTCAGCCGAAGCATCATCGGCGCGTTCAGCCCGAAATCGCGTCCGGCGGGTTCCATGTGGATGTCGAACCTTCGCCACAGGTGCATCCAGGCCAGGACGTGGTCCGACAGCGCGGCCTCGAAGCGTCCGGCTCGCGCCATCGCCTTGCGCGCCGCCAGGGCGCACTGGGAGATGGCGCGATCGCGCGAGGTATGGAGCATGGCGAGTTTCTCCAGCACCAGCGTCTCCCCCGGCTTGAGCCGCATGCCGAACGCCTGCCCGATATACCCGGGTTCGCAAACCGTTCGACGCGGCGTCTTGACAAGCTTGCCGCCTTTGAACGCCTGCGTTCGCGCCGCCTGCGCGACATGCAGCTTCGACTGAGATGTACGCACTTCGAGACACACCCCGTCCTCGCCGACGATTTCACCCGTCAGCGGCTCCAGGTGCTGATTGTTGAATTTCCGATAAAGCTTCGCGCCCGCGTTGACAACACGCCCGTCGATGGCCGTGCGGACCGTGATGCGGGCAGACCAGTTCTCGGCGGTCAGGGTGAGCTCGATCGCACCCAGATGCATGTCGACCATCGACACCAGGCGCCGCTCCGTAAGCGTGCTCCGCCGCCCTTTGCCGTCCTCGAAGCGTATGGCCCTCGACAGCAGGCCGCTGCGGAGGTCCAGTTCTTGACGATGTGACAGGATTCTGACCTTTCGCTCATCGAACCAATCCTCGTCGGCGATGCGAAACTCGAGCGCGAGCCAATTGGGGAAGTTGACGAGGTCCTCGTTTTCGACCACCCGTCCGGCGATATCGGTCCGCAGCCGGTTGTAGCCGCCTGCCAGGTAGGTGCCGGGATAACGGATATCGTCCGCCCGCGCCCAGGGCGCTGCTCCGCGCGTCTCGAAATAGCCGTTTCCGAGGGCGCACAAGGATTCCCGGATGCCCTCGCGTGCCGGGTCGAAGTCCTCGTACGCCAACACCCAGGCAGAGGGCGGTTCGAGCGACACGCGGATGTTCGCCAAGCCGGTCACGACGGCATCGGCGCCGGCCTCCCGCAAGGCCTGCGACCGACCGCTGCGGTCGATGCCGATAACCAGGCCGAACCGGCCCATGTGTCCCGCCTCGACCTCGCCGACCGTATCCGCCACGACGACCGTTCGCAGCGGTTCCACTCCGAGCCGCCGCGCCGCCTCCAGAAGCGCATCGAGCGGCGGCTTGCCCTCGAGCTCCGGACGGATGATCTCCGACCGGTCCACATAAATATCGAACAGCGGCGCGATACCGGCGGCTTCCTGCATCGCTGCAAAGTCGTTGCCGGCAGCTACCACGGCCGTTCGAATCGCCTGCGCCCGGAGCGACCGCACCAGATCGATCGCGGCTTGATCGACTTCGATGGCCCCATGCTGCTCCGAATATTGCGCAAAATATCCGCCGTCGAGGTCGAACAAGACGGCATCGTAATCGCGCGGCAAGAGAGCGACGATGGGGCCGGCAGTGCTCATCTCGGCACTCGAATGCCGATCTCAGTGTTCCGCAGGCTCGTCGGCCTTCGTTCGGTGCACGGTGCCGTCGGGATGCTCGGGCGGGCTGTAGAGCGTGTACAGCCTGAGCGGCTGGTCGGATGAGGTGTTGATCACGTTGTGTTCGACGCCCGCCGGAATCACCACCGCCACGCCATCGCTCAACGGGTGCTCTTCACCGTTTAGCACGGCCAGGCCGGTTCCGGCTTCGATGCGGATGAACTGATCGTGCTCCTCATGGGTTTCGACTCCGATTTCCTCGCGCGGCTGGAGCGTCATCAGCACCAGCTGGGTATTCCGGCCGGTATAGAGCACGCGGCGGTAGTCCTGGTTTGCGAGCGTATCGCGTTCGATGTCCGTTGTGTATCCGATCATAAGTCACCTCCAAAAACGATTGCGGCAAGACGAAAATTCAATGAGCGGTCAGTCCGCCGGCTTCGAAGCGCCTCTCGCGCCTATCGTCCCGGTACGATTTTCCAAAGCTCACCGTTGGTCTCGTCGGTGACGACGTACAATCCACGGCTGCTCGAGCCCCGTTGCGAGCACGACGACGTCGAAGGCGACATCGGATTGGACGGCGCACGCGCGGGTCTGACCGGGAAACGCCGGGCGCTGGTCCGGCGCGTTCGGCGCGCGTGTCTCGAACGGCGGACAGGCGCCTGTCCCGCCGGACGTCTGCGCCCCGCCGCTGCCCGCACAGACCATCAGGACGAATATTGAGATACAGGCTACGCGGCAAGTCTGCATGGTGCGGCCCTCCTTGGCGGATGATTCCATTCTTGAGACCAGCGAGACAATAAGAAGTGCGCCGCTCGCAGGCGAAGGCCGGGCGACCGGTCCCCAGGAGGGGGCCACAAAAAACAGACGGGGCATTCCGGAGGATTATCGAGCCGCGTAAACCGGACTCCGCTTATTCGGTCTTTCGTATCCCTCTTGTTGGACGGGCCGAGGGAAAGGCTTGGGGGAAAACGAAAACAAACGCGGTCCGGTATCTTTTTGACCCATCCGAAGATGACTCTCGCTCCCATGCCCCGTCCCACGACCCAAATGGCGTTTTCGTGCCGTTTACTCGTGGCAGGACTAGGCCTTATTCGGCGATCCTTCCCAGGCTTCGGATTCCTTTGCGGTCAGTGCGATCGCGATACAGCTCCAACCGTTCATGATCAATTCTATTGCGACGAAAAGACCGATGACCCAAAGTCCGGAAACCGGCCATTCCGACACGATCATGACGCCCAGCAGTATTTCGAGCATGGCGCTTGCAAGCGGCCAAACCCAGCTTTTGAGCCCGCGGAGTTGAAGGGCCATAACCATCCGCGCGATACCGATGCCGATCAGCGCTCCGCCAAGGACCAAGGTAAGAAGGGTTGATGCGGCCACAGGGTTGTTAATGATGGTTATACCCGCAAGCAAATAGAGGATGCCGATGAGTACGGACAGAATGATGCTTTTCCATCCCGTGGCCTTGACGGCATGAAATATCTGGAAGCTTCCGCCAATGAGCAACAGGACTCCGAAATAAACCATGCTGGCCACGGTCAAGAAAAACGTCATGCCCAGCCCGATCGTACCGAGAATGATCAATACGATTCCCAGGGCCAGGAGCCAACCCCAATTCTGTCTGAGTTCGCCGAAGAAAACGTCCGGGCCGCCCGCGCCGGTCAATCGTTCCGTATATGACATGACGAAGTCCTCCTTGTCAGATGCAGACAAGGTTTGACCGCAGCGTCGGGCGCTTCGTTCGCTTTCTCGGCAGGCATGTCAGGATCGGGCGATTACTTCAGTTCTTCGATCGCCAGCCGGTGGTAACGGTGCGCGAAATCGAACGGTACGCGGCGAACGACGTTCATCGCGCGTGCCGCGTCGGTGTCGCCGGGTGCATAGATCAGCAAAAATGCGGAGCCTTGCCGGGCCGCATCCAGATGGGCTTGCACCGCATCGTCGCTCCAGCCCAATCGCGCGAGAAAGCCCGTGTTTTCCGCAAGATTACGCTGCGCGGCGGCAGCCACTTCTTCGCACGTATAAAGCTGGCAATCCGCCTGCTCATAACCGCCGGTTAGGAGATCTTGCTGTACCCGCTGTGCGTCCTCCCGTTTCGGGAACGCGACGACCAGGTAGCCGACAGGATAAAAAATGCCGAAGTCCGTGGTCTTAGGGGGCGTGCGCGGTTCTTGATTGCTCATGATTCATGCTCCTTTGACGTGACATCGTTAGTCCTTTAGACAGCTGGATTAGGCAATTTGACTGCGAATACTAAAGCCGCGTTTGTTCCCGCCGTTGGCGCCGCCAGGGTGGGTTAGGGCTTCGCGGCCTAACTCACCTACAAAATCAATCCCTCATTGACAGCGATCCGGAATATCAAGGTCCGCGGTTCTTTCTGGATCTCATCCGGAACCTTGCGTACCACGCGTCGGATTCCGCTCCTCGATGAAACGTTTCGTTACCCGATCGCGGGACATGTTTCTCCGATATCCCACGAGGCGTACCCGAAACGCCCACAACCAAGGCATGGATGTGAAAAGGGAGCACCGACGATAGCCAGTCCGTCACCGAATCGTTACGAAATCCTAATAGACCTGTAATGCGCCGCCGATTAAATGGCCGCGCTTCTGAACAAATGTCGGGCCTCGACCACCTGGTAACCGTCGAGTTCGCCGATTGGAAAGGGGCCGCTTGCGGCCCTTTTATTTTCTTTCCAACCCGGAGCTCATTGTGAACATGACACCAGTCAAATCCCTGCTTTTTGCCGCCGCTTGCGCCGTCGCACTCGGCCAAACCGCCAGTGCCGCACCGGAGCACAATAACGCCCACGGTTACGGCAAGTTCGAGTTCGCCTTGATCGGCGACGTGCCGTATGCCCCGGCCGATTTTTGGAAGCTCGATAACGTGATCGCGGAAATCAATGCGAACCATAAATTGAAATGGGTTCTGCATGCCGGCGACATCAAGAACGGTTCCACCCTGTGCTCGGACGAAGTGTTCGAGGATCGGCTGCAACGCTTCCGGCGTTTCGAGATTCCCTTCGTTTTGACCCCCGGCGACAATGAATGGGCGGATTGCCATCGCGCCAACAATGGCTCCTATCAGCCTTTGGAACGGCTGGCCAAGCTGCGAGAAATGTTCTATCCGGTGCCCGGTCAGACGCTGGGCGAGAAAACCATGACGGTGGAAACCCAGGCCGCCGATCCGAGCTATCCGGAATTCGTCGAGAACACGCGCTGGATGGAACAGCACGTCATGTTCGCGACAGTGCACATCGTCGGCAGCAATAACGGCCTGGCGCCGTTCGCCGCCCGCACCCCGGCCGACGACGAGGAAGTCGCTCGCCGCATCGAGGCGGCCCGCGCCTGGATCAGCGAGACCTTCGCGAAAGCCGAGGCGGAAGACGCACGCGGCGTGCTGCTTCTGTTTCAAGCCAATCCCGGTTTCGAGCTGGCCAAGGGCAGCGCGGGGCGGCGCGGTTTCGAGGAAATTCTCGCCGACATGGAAGCGGAAGCGATCAAGTTCGAGAAGCCGGTCGTTTTCGCTCACGGCGACTCGCATTATTACCGTGTGGACAAGCCCATGATGGGCAGTAACAGCAAGCGGCGCATCGAGAACGCGACGCGCGTGGAAACCTTCGGTGCCGACGACGTGCACTGGCTGCGGGTCGTCGTCGATCCGAATTCGGCGGACGTCTTCTCGGTTCATCAGGAAATCGTCGAAAAGAACCTGGAACAGCATCCGTTGCCCTAGAGCATTTTCCGATTCGGTGCCAGAGAGCCCGATATGTAGGTCGGCAATCCCTTGCCGAACCGATAAGTCGGCAAAGGATTGCCGACCTACGTTCTTCCCGCCCGACACGAAGCCGTACACCGGGATGAAAAACGTTCTAATCGGCCGACGAAACACCCTGCGAGAAGTTCCGGGGTACGTTTTAGCCGGTGAAAGGACCGCTTTCGCGGTCCTTTCTTTTGCTCGCTTGCACGGGCGAAATTGCAGACATTCCGGCAGTATCCCAAGAGCTCAACTCTTTCCAGCATTCGTAGGTCGGCAATCCTTTGCCGACGCACCCGTTGGCCCAACTGTGCCGTCGGGAAGGGCG
>NZ_JBDIVO010000248.1:0-6971 GCF_039794385.1 Methylocaldum sp.
TCCGGCGAGAGACGAGATCGAGAAAGTCGTAAGGCAGATGCGCCCAGCGGGCGGTCATAAAGTCTATCGTTTCAACGGCGCGCAGCGCGACGACGAAATCGTAGCGGCGTCCGTCGCCCATGACGCCGACCGATTTGACCGGCAGAAATACTGCGAAGGCCTGGCTGACCTTGTCATACAGTTCGTGCCGGCGAAGCTCTTCGATAAAGATGGCATCGGCGCGGCGCAGCAAATCGGCATAGTCCTTCTTGACTTCACCCAGAATGCGCACACCCAGGCCGGGGCCGGGAAACGGGTGGCGATAGACCATTTCATAGGGCAGGCCGAGTTCCAATCCGATCTGTCGGACCTCGTCCTTGAACAATTCCCGCAACGGTTCGACCAGCTTGAGATTCATGTTTTCCGGCAGGCCGCCTACGTTGTGATGGGATTTGATGACGTGGGCTTTTCCGGTCTTGGAGCCGGCGGATTCGATGACGTCCGGGTAAATCGTGCCCTGTGCCAGCCAGCGGGCATCGGTGATTTTGCCTGCCTCTTCGTCGAAGATTTCGACAAACAGTCTTCCAATAATTTTTCGCTTTTGTTCCGGATCGTCGACGCCTTCGAGCCCTTGCAGGAATCTGTCCTCGGCATCAACCCGAATGACTTGGACGCCCATATGCTGAGCAAAGGTGGTCATGACTTGGTCGCCTTCGTCGAGGCGCAGGAGTCCGGTATCGACGAATACGCAGGTGAGGCGATCGCCGATGGCTTTGTGCAGGAGTGCCGCGACAACCGAGGAGTCCACGCCGCCGGAAAGCCCGAGAACCACCCGGTCGCTCCCTACTTTGGCGCGAATGGTCTGCAAACTGTCCTCGATGATATTGCGCGGCGTCCATAGGGCTTCGCAGCCGCAAATATCCAGCAGAAAACGTTCGAGGATGCGCTTCCCCTGCCGGGTATGGGTCACTTCCGGATGAAACTGGAGGCCGTAGTAGCCGCGCGCGTCGTCGGCCATGCCCGCAATGGGGGCGCTTTCGGTAGAGGCGATAAGTTTGAAGCCGGACGGTAATGCCGTTACCTGATCGCCATGGCTCATCCAAACATCGAGCAGACCGTAACCTTCCGGCGTCGTGTGGTCTTCGATGTCGTATAACAGGCGGGAGTGACCGTGGGCGCGAATCTGCGCATAACCGAACTCGCGGTGGGTGCAGGCTTCCACCCGGCCGCCCAGCTGCTCGGCCATGGTTTGCATGCCGTAGCAGATGCCCAGTACCGGCACGCCCAGATCGAACACGATGGCGGGGGCGCGGGGAGTGTCCGCCAGTGTGACGGTTTCCGGTCCTCCGGAGAGAACGATGCCCCGAGGCTGATACTCACGAATGAATTGCTCGCTGCAATCGTACGGATGAATCTCGCAATACACGCCGATCTCCCGGATGCGGCGTGCGATCAATTGTGTGTATTGCGATCCGAAATCGAGAATTAAAACTTTTTGGGAATGGATATTTAATGCCATGGACAGGTACGTTTGCCTTTCTAATCGAGCCAGTAATTGGGTGCTTCCTTGGTAATCGTCACGTCGTGTACGTGGCTTTCCCGAACCCCGGCGGTAGTGACTCGAACGAAGCGGGCATTGTTGCGCATGGCTTCGATGGTGTCGCAACCCGTGTAGCCCATGGCCGAACGTACGCCCCCGATCAGTTGGTGAATGATGGCGATCAGGCTGCCTTTATAGGGGACACGGCCTTCGATGCCCTCGGGTACGAGCTTTTCGGCATCGGTGCTTTCCTGGAAGTAGCGATCGCTCGAACCCTGCTGCTGGGCCATGGCGCCTAACGAGCCCATTCCTCGATAGGATTTATATGACCGCCCCTGGTACAGCTCCACTTCGCCGGGGGCTTCTTCGGTGCCGGCGAACAGTCCACCGATCATGATCGAGTAGGCGCCCGCGGCCAATGCCTTGGCTACATCGCCGGAATAACGGATACCGCCGTCAGCAATGAGAGGAATCCCGGATCCCTTGAGCGCTTCCGCGACATTGGCCACGGCCGTTACCTGCGGGATGCCTACGCCGGCCACGATGCGGGTGGTGCAGATGGAACCGGGGCCGATGCCTACTTTTACCGCATCCGCTCCCGCCTTGACCAAATCTCTTGCCGCTTCGCCGGTGGCGATGTTTCCGCCGATCACCTGCACTTGCTTGAAGTTCTGCTTGACCCAGCGCACGCGGTCCAAAACGCCTTGGGAGTGTCCGTGAGCCGTGTCGACTACGATGACGTCGACGCCGGCTTCGACCAGCGCGGCTACTCGCTCTTCGGTGCCGGGACCGGTGCCGACGGCGGCGCCAACACGAAGGCGCTCCTGCTCGTCTTTACACGCCTGCGGATAGTCTTTGGCCTTTTGGATATCTTTGACAGTAATCAGTCCCCGAAGCTGAAAGTCGTTGTTAACGACCAGCACTTTTTCGATCCGGTGTTTATGGAGGAGGTGGATGGCTTCCTCCTTGCTGGCGCCTTCCTGCACCGTGACCAGCTTTTCCTTTGGCGTCATGGCCTTGGTGACCGGCTCGTCGTAGCGGGTTTCGAACCGCAGGTCGCGGCTGGTGACGATGCCCACGAGATTTTCACCGTCCACAACGGGCACGCCGGAAATTCTTCTCGAGCGGGTCAATTCCATGACTTCGCGAATAGTGGTATTCGGAGAAACCGTGATCGGCTCTTTGATTACCCCGCTTTCGTACTTCTTGACGCTTTGAACCTCATAGGCTTGACGGTCGACCGTCATGTTCTTATGGATGATGCCGATTCCGCCCTCTTGGGCCATGGTAATGGCCAGGCGGGATTCGGTTACCGTGTCCATGGCCGCGGATAGCAGAGGAATATTGAGGCTGATATTGCGGGTAAGTTGGGTTTTTAAGCTGACGTCGCGCGGCAGTACGGCCGAGTGAGCAGGAATAAGGAGGACATCGTCGAATGTGAGCGCTTCTTGAACGACATGCATGGTTTGCTCCCGCCAACTAAAATTTACAGATTCTATTGTAGATATCTATATGTTGCAATATCAGGTCTAGGTTTGAAGATGGAGCTCGAATACCTCGCGGTGTGGTTCTAATGTGAGTGTTGCGAAAACACAGGGGCTCTTCGGTTGAGCTCCATTTCCGAATCGGGATCGATTCCCTGTCCAATCAACGCGAAAACGGTCTGTGCCATGGCAGCCTGTGCTATGGGCTCAAAAAATGCGGCTTTCAGAGTCCAGGCGAACGCGGCGGTAAACACGTATTGCCACAGGCCGACGGATACGGGTAGCGCGCCGGCGATGTTCTTGATCGGGATCAAAAGTACCGCAAAAGCGACTGCAAAGCCCAAGAGCTCAAAAAGGCTCAAGTAAAGACGGTTCTTGAACAGTGCCGAAAAGTGCTGAATGTGAGCCGCCAGCGCATTTCGAGCCGAGCGCCAAGGATCGGCCGTATTCGTGAAGAAAAGCCAAGCCAAAATCGCTAGATCGTTGGCGGAAAAAATCCGACCCGCGATCCAGGTTAACGCTTGGGAGAGTCTCGGATTGTTCATCTTGTCTAGAGCGGGACCTAAATAGGTTTCCGGAAGTTTTTGCAGGGTTTCCTTAACGGAGAGATCCAGTTCCATCAATCCGGAAGCGCTGGGAAAGCGCCGTGCTACGAGCTGTTTCGCATAATCGATCTGGGCTTTGCCTTCCGGAATGGATTGTCCCTTGGACTGCTCGGCCAACAAAGCCAGATTTCCCGCCTTGATGTGATAAAGAAAGGTTGCGCGAAGCTTATACATTAAAAACGCACATCCGATGAATCCGGCGACGGCCCCGGCCGAAGCGAATGCGGTTGGATTCTGGCTCAGGGAACCCAGACCGATAGCGGTACCGGCACCGGCCGCCGTCATAAAGACATAGGCAAACGCTATCGCTAAGCATGCCAGCAGTCGATAAAGGACGAACGGCATTGATTTTTCAATGGTCCGCGTCGCGGCCAGCAAATTGAGGTCCGGCATCTCTTCCTCCAAGGTGGTTTTTGATTTTTGAGTTTTCTCGGGCAGGTCAAGTAGTTCGAATCTTAAGGAAAAACGGGGTTGTTTTTCCATAAAGTAAAAGTCCAGTTGTATCGGTGATTCGTTAAGATTTGCTCATCCGTCTCGATTTGCGCGGTGTCTTTGTCTTGGTCGTCGGCAGGCCGGTGTGCTGGGTTCGGAACGGCAGCGCCTTGCGGGCGATTCGAGTGCCTTCATGTTGATTTCCGATGCCTTCGGGCTGCCATGTCGGTACCAGATGATGCTTGCCGTTTCCGATCAGGTCTGCGCGTCCCATGCGTTTCAGGGCTTCCCGGAGCATCGGCCAGTTGTTGGGGTCGTGGTATCGGAGGAAAGCCTTGTGCAGGCGCCTTTGCTTAAGATTCTTGGGAACAAACACCGTTTCGCTGGTGCGTGTGACGCGGTGCAGCGGGTTCTTTCCGGAATGATACATGGCGGTTGCGGTGGCCATGGGGGAGGGGAGGAAGGCCTGAACCTGATCGGCCCGAAATCCATTGCGCTTGAGCCAAAGTGCGAGATTCAGCATGTCTTCGTCGGTGGTACCCGGATGGGCGGCGATGAAGTAGGGGATCAGGTATTGCTCCTTTCCGGCCTCCTTCGAGTATTTGTCGAACAAAGCCTTGAACCGGTCGTAAGTGCCGATGCCCGGTTTCAGCATCTTGGACAAGGGGCCCGGTTCGGTGTGCTCCGGCGCGATCTTCAAATAACCGCCGACATGATGGGCTGCGAGTTCTTTGACATATTCAGGCGAAGTCACGGCGAGGTCATATCGCAATCCCGAGGCAATCAAGATCTTCTTGATGCCCGGCAGTGCGCGGGCGCGGCGGTAAAGCCGGATTAGCGCCGTGTGGTCGGTATTCAGGTTTTTACAGATGCCGGGGTATACGCAGGACGGCCGGCGGCAGGCAGCTTCGATCGCTTTGTCCTTGCAGGCGAGCCGGTACATGTTCGCGGTCGGTCCGCCAATATCGGAGATGACTCCGGTAAAGGCCGGCGAGGTATCGCGAATGGTCTCTATTTCCCGGATGATCGAGTCTTCCGAACGGCTTTGAATAATGCGCCCTTCGTGTTCCGTGATCGAGCAGAAGGTGCAGCCGCCGAAACAGCCGCGCATGATGGTCACCGAATGCTGGATCATCTCGAACGCGGGAATCTTGCCGGTTCCGTAAGACTTGTGGGGAAGGCGCGAATAGGGCAGGCCGTAGACGCCGTCCATCTCCTTGGTGCCGAGCGGAATGGGCGGCGGGTTGATCCAGACGTCGCGGTCCCCGTGTCGCTGCACGAGCGCCCGAGCGTTACCGGGATTGGTCTCCTGGTGCAAAACGCGCGAGGCATGAGCATAGAGGACGGGATCGGCTTTGACCGCTTCATATGCCGGCAGGCGGATGACCAATCGATCGCCGGAAGTTCGGCGTTTGGTCAGGCGGATCAGCGCTTCGGACTTACTGCCGGAAGTTTCCTTCGTACATCCGGGTGATTCCCCGTGATAAGGATTCAGTTTGGGAGCCTGATTTCCAGGCGCATCCACGGATGTGGAGTCGAGTTCGGTCCATCCTGCGGGTGTCTGTTTGCGGATGAACACGGTTCCGCGAATATCGGTCAATTGGTCGATGGATTCTCCCGCTGCAAGCCTGTGGGCGATCTCCACCACCTGGCGTTCGCCATTGCCGTATACGAGAAGATCCCCCTTGGCATCGAGCAAAACCGAGCGGCGCACTGTGTCGGACCAATAATCGTAATGGGCGATCCGGCGGAGGCTCGCCTCGATCCCGCCCAGAACGATCGGCACATCCTTGAAGGCTTCTCGGCACCGCTGCGAATAGACAGTGACACAACGGTCCGGGCGTCTGTCGGGGGCTCCGTCGGGTGTGTAAGCGTCGTTCGAACGGACGCGGCGGTCCGACGTGTAGCGATTGACCATGGAATCCATGTTGCCGCCGGTGACGCCGAAAAACAGGTTGGGCTTGCCGAGTTCTCGAAAATCGTCGGCGGATGTCCAATCCGGCTGCGCGATAATGCCGACTCGAAAGCCCTGAGCCTCCAGCAGCCGGCCGATGATCGCCATGCCGAAGCTTGGGTGATCCACGTAAGCATCGCCCGTTACAATAATGATGTCGCACGAGTCCCAGCCCAAGGCGTCCATGTCGCCGCGGCTCATGGGGAGTTGCGGTGCTGTTCCGAAGCGCTTGGCCCAGTATTTTCGGTAAGAAAAAAGATCGGGAGTAATGTTCATCGCGAACTAGCGAAGAAGACAAATGAAAGGAATCGAACAGGAGAGAATCGAGAGCACGACTCCCCGTACAGTACCTGAGAATTTAACTGGGGATTCTAACGCGAAAATCCCGCCTTAGGCGCTAAAAAGCCGATCGGCCGGCTTTTCGTTCACAAAAATCCAAGAACGAAAGATGGGCGAAGCCTGTAACGAAAATCGAATGGTTTCTAAGGAAGAGGCTAAGGTCTTAATGGCGCGCGTGCCTTGGATTCGCGGATAACGCCCAGTCCCCAGATGCCCCATGATGCCGTTTTAAGCATCAATAAAGGAATAGCGACGGCTTTGAGCCCCCAAAGAACAACGGCTAGCGCGCTTGCTCCGGATAGGCTCCAAGCAAACACACCCCAACGTCCACCGACGACGACTCGAAGAAGACGCTTAGATGTATTTTGCAATTTGCTCATAGATAGATGGCATCCAGCAAGCGGGGGCAGTGTACCATGCGGCATCGATCGGTAGAGTGGCGGTAAAGTAGAGATCCGCAAAACGCCTACTGAATGCGTGCTCAAGAAAATCCTAGCAAGCGAATTTAATATAAGCAAATAAATTGTTAAGAATACGTAATCAATGCTTATTTCCTTCACGCATTAAAAAGCCACTGCCTGAGAGCGTGGCTCCAGGCAGTGGCTGTAGACGCAAACAGTGCTTAGAAAACTAAGCTA
>NZ_JBDIVO010000249.1:0-6965 GCF_039794385.1 Methylocaldum sp.
AGAAAGCCTCCAGCGAGAATCGCGCAAGCTAGTAAAATTCCCATCGCGATGTTGAAGATTTCCCGCACAATAGTAGCTCCGCTCCAAAATCAAATAGTCATAAACCAAAGCCTGACACCTTCCCCATAACCAGAACCTGACGCCGTCTGGGTTCAGGTTGTTATCATGGTGCTGTCTTCAGGGGGCGGGTTGTTTCGGAGGTAGTCACGAGCCTCACGGATTATCTGTTCGGCTGTTTCATCACGCGGTTGGCACCGCCCGGCCCAGGGACGCCCCGGATGAAGAACATCCCACCGTGGACGTATGCCGGCATGGCGTCCCTTCCCTGGATCATGATTGCCAAACCCATCGATGAGTTTGTTCCACAACGGATCAAACTTCGCTATAAGCAAGGACTCGCCAAGCGGAATCCAAATATCGTCCACGATCAAATAGCGGCAGTGGAAATCGGTAATATTCAGGTTGGAGGCTTCTTCGATGCTCTTGGCGTGTTGCTTTAGCCTGTCGAAAAGAACCTTTCCGGGAGATGCTTCCAAATCACCGCCTTTTCTCGCGCCTTTCGGCACAGCTTTGCCAACATAAATAGGAGCGCTAAATTGCTCATTGCGATTGCGCTCGGAAATTGGCTCGTAGCACGCAAAGGTCCCGGTGTAATAAATGGCGTAGATTCCCGCGCCATTGAAGGTTTTCAAGTTTCCCAAGGGAATAACGGGTCGTCGCAGCATGGCTTGACCGACACTTTCCCCTAAATGCCGTTTATCGAGCGGATTGAAAGGAACGACATTGGTATCCGTCATGCGACGTTCCTTTCTCCAGTGCGACTCAATTTGCGTATTTCGGCTTCCGCTAGTCGTTCCGCCACCGACGCCGCGACTCGACGAGCCAAGGCGACGGGAACGGCATTACCAAGCTGTCTCATGGTCTCTGTCCATGAGCCGTGGAAAATATAACCATCGGGGAACGTCTGAAGGCGAGCGGATTCGCGCACGCTGAAGTAACGAACGCTTCCATCTTCCAGAACCATCATATTTTCGCCTCCAGGCACTCCATGATCCCCTGCCTTAAGGGTTTTTGCCGGAAGGTCGAGCGGGCTCCCGGTATGGCCTTTGTATGCTCGAGCCCCGTCCTGAAAGTTGTGGTTGTAGAACTCCTTTGCCGATTGCTTCCTAGGGTCTGGAATATCCATTAAAGCGTCCCGAACGGTGCGCCATGGGATTTCGTCCAGTGGCAGAAGCGACGAACTTAGATTCTTGATTTTACTTTCAAGTTTTTCCGGTACCTTTGGACGCTTTAACTTTGGTACGTTATGCCTGTCCCAATATTCTTCTGAAACCCATTGGGAATACAGGAGCGCATCGAATGAATGCGTTGGGCGTGGGAACGACCACTCTATGCCAAGATCGGAACGGAAGCCCACGATGAAGACTCGCTCACGCTTTTGTGGAACGCCATAGTCAGCGGCGTTCACACGGGTAGGAACAACATTATATGTAAGCCCCCTCCCATGAAGCGCGCCGGAGGTTTTCTCTTCTTGCAGCCTGCGCAAGTGATCCATCCATGTTTCACGGTGGCTTCTCGTGACTTCCGGAAATTCGAGTTGAAGCAGGATGTATTGGTAATAATTCGCGAAGCTTGAACGGGTAAGACCTTTTACATTTTCAATGATGAAGGACTTTGGCCTTAGCTTCCGGACGAGTTCCACCGTCGCTGGAAACATGTCGCGCTCATCGCCATACGCCTTGTGCTTGCCTCCCATTGAAAACGGTTGGCATGGCGGCCCTCCCGCAAGTAGGGCAATTCCCTCGGGGATTGAGGACCATTCAAAATGTCGGACATCTCCTTCCCAAAGCGGCCAATCGTGGACCAATGGATATCCGCGCTTTTGATTCTCCCTGATCGTGTCGCACGCCCATCTATCCCATTCCACAACGGCTAGCGAATCGAAGCCCGCGAGGGATACTCCCATGGCAAGCCCTCCCGCGCCCGCGAAAAGCTCAACGGATTTCATTTTTCACCTTTTTGTTCCCGCAGAAATTCCCGGATAATCAGTGACAAACGTTCGGTATTATCTATTTCACATTCCCAGACAACTAGTACCCGCCATCCTAAGGATCTCAACTCCTTCTGGTTGCGTAAGTCCCGTTCTTTGTTCGCTTCCAGCTTTGGCTTCCAAAAGTCCAGTTTCGATTTTGGTAGTCTTGCAAGCTTGCAATCGGGGTGGCGATGCCAAAAACAGCCGTGCATGAAAATTACCGCGCGTTTCGAAGGAAAAACCAAGTCAGGCTTTCCTGGCAGTTCCTTGACGTGAAGTCGATAACGAAATCCCATTCCGTGGACAAGGCGACGAAGCTTGATCTCCGGGGCCGATCCTGTGCCTCGAATGAGCGACATCCGCTTGCTTCGT
This sequence comes from Methylocaldum sp., assembly GCF_039794385.1. Taxonomy (NCBI): domain Bacteria; kingdom Pseudomonadati; phylum Pseudomonadota; class Gammaproteobacteria; order Methylococcales; family Methylococcaceae; genus Methylocaldum; species Methylocaldum sp. The sequence goes on from NZ_JBDIVO010000249.1 coordinate 2,405, forward strand.
TCTTCCGGGGAAAGGGTATCCATCAGTTCGTTCCTCACTGACACTGAGTGTCATCGTGGTGTGGTAATTTTATCGCAACCCGTGCGCCAGTTTGAATTTAACGGTGTGTGAGGTCTTGGCACAGGTTTTTGTTCACTGACGGGATAATTGTTTTTAAGTGTAAGCTGACTTTTTTATCAGCCTAATGCATACAAGAAGTTGGAGAGAAAATTTGGCTTGGGCTGGCTAGCCCTTTTGTCTTGCAGCGATCTTCCGGCGATTATCCAGCCTCGTTTAGTTTTTTTCCTGGACTCCTCGATCTCGGGGCTAACCTGCCCGCGCTCCAGGCATGTCTCGCCGAATGCAATCCAACCTTATATTCCCGCCACACCTTTTCCATGGCCTCGAAGTGTTCTCCCGTCAGCTTTTGCCCTTCCTTGTTGATCAAATTCTGCCATCGATACCGATCAATTCCGGTTCGTAGCTCCAGGTCCCGATATGAGAAGTCGGAAAGGCGGAGCACTTCAATGAAGCGGTCTTTCGGTCTCATCTAGTCCATAGGATGTGCTGACCATTGGGAAGCGCCCTTCGACGGGGCTCAGGACAGGCATCGTTCGCGATCGATGGGGCTCATGCCGCGCCATCCCTGCGGGCGGCGCTGCCGTACAAATCGGCACCAATCCTCCGGGAGAGGATTGGGACGCGGAGCGCCCGCTAGAGCGTTTTTCATCCCGGTGTACGGATTCGTGTTCGGGCGGGAAGAACGTAGGTCGGCAAGGGATTGCCGACCTACCTATCGGGCTCCCTGATACCGGATCGGAAAATGCTCTAGGGTGAAAAACAAGGATGTTTTTCATCAATCCTGCCGATTTGTCGCTTCGCTCTACCTATCCGACTCAGTTCGCGATCGATGGGCTTCGCAGGCTCAGCCCATCCTATACCGACGACCGTTGGAAATCGGAAAACCGCGCAAGACAGGATTTCACTAAAATGCCTGAATACCCGGTAGGTTCCAAAACCCTTCGAACGGCCTACTGAGATAGGCTCTGAGCACGCGTTCAAAGCTCTATTTGCGTCAGGCAACAAAAAAGGGCCATACCGAAGTATGGCCCTTTGAATTGTTGGCTGGGGGACCTGGATTCGAACCAGGGTTGACGGAGTCAGAGTCCGTAGTCCTACCGCTAGACGATCCCCCAGTAGTAAAGCACGCCGGGGAAGCCGGCGCGCCTTGCATTAACGCTTAGAGTACTGCGGACGGCGTCTTGCTTTGTGCAGGCCGACTTTCTTGCGTTCGACTTCGCGCGCGTCGCGGGTGACGTAGCCGGCTCTGCGCAGCGGCTGGCGCAGGGTTTCGTCGAAGCTCATGAGGGCGCGGGTCAAGCCATGGCGGATGGCTCCGGCCTGGCCGGTGGGACCGCCGCCTGCAACCTTGACGAATACGTCGATCTTTTCCATCAGAGCGACGAGTTCGAGCGGCTGGCGCACGACCATCTGGTCGGTCTTCCTGCCGAAGTACTCTTCCAGCTGTTTGTCGTTAACGACAATACGACCGGTTCCGGATTTTGCGTAGACGCGTGCGACCGCGCTTTTGCGGCGACCTGTTCCGTAATACTGCGCTTGTGCCATGGTTGATTCAGCTTCTTAAATTAGATTTCCAACAATTTGGGCTGTTGAGCCTGGTGATTGTGCGTGGGCCCTGCATAGACTTTCAGCTTGCTGAACATGGCGCGGCCCAAGGGATTGCGGGGCAACATACCTTTTACGGCGGTCTGGATGATGCGCTCCGGATGAGTTCCGCGCAGCTTGCCCAGGGCCACGGACTTCATGTTGCCGATGTAACCGGTGTGCTTGTAATAGATCTTGTCTTGCTCTTTATTGCCGGTAACACGCACTTTTTCCGCGTTGACGACGATGATGTAGTCGCCGGTGTCGACATGAGGCGTGTATTCCGCTTTGTGTTTGCCGCGCAGACGACGCGCGATCTCCGTCGAAAGGCGCCCCAGCGTCTTTCCTTCCGCGTCGATGACGTACCAGTCGCGTTTTACTTCGGCCGGTTTTGCGCTAAAGGTCTTCATTACTGCACGCTCCAAACTCTGGCGTTGTTCGAAAAAGCGGGTATGGTACCCGACAACACATTATAAAACAAGCGATCGCTGAATGGCGGACCGATCGTCTTCTCCATACTCGGCGGCGGTACGCTGGACGTATTCCGGAACCAGCCACTTGAGCTTGTGCAGGATCGCGGCCTCGTCGAAAGACCGGCAAGCCTCGGCCAGCTCGATCACGGCTTTCTTGGCCATCCGATAGTCGACGGTCAGGGGATGGGCCAGCAAGAGCTTGCTGTGCTCGGTCGGCGTGGGCCCCTCATGATCGTTGAACAATTCCTCGCTGATTTTTTCGCCGGGCCGGAGTCCGACATATTCGATCCGGATATCCTGTCCGGGGCGTTTGCCGCTCAAGCGGATCATCTGTTCGGCCAGGTAGCTGATCTTGACCGGGTCGCCCATGTCCAGCACGAAGACTTCTCCGCCTTTTCCGATGGTCGCGGCCTGCATGATCAATTGGCAGGCCTCGGGTATCGTCATGAAATAGCGGGTGACATCGGGATGAGTCACGGTGACCGGCCCGCCGGCCCTGATTTGCTCGCGGAACAGAGGCACCACGCTGCCCGCGGAATCCAGCACGTTCCCGAAACGCACGTTGATGAAACGAGTCCCGGCGACGCCGTTCATGCTCTGCACCAAGACTTCCGCCGCCCGCTTGGTCGCTCCCATGACGTTTTCCGGGGCTACGGCCTTGTCGGTGGAGATCAGCACGAATTCGTCGACACCGCCCGCGATCGCCGCTTCCGCCACCGTATAAGTGCCCAGAACATTATTCTGAACTGCCTGGCGGACCTGATATTCCAGCAACGGGACGTGCTTGTACGCCGCCGCATGGAAGATGACTTCCGGCCGATATTGCGAAATCACCTGCTCGACGGCGAGCTTGTCGGTGACATCGCCGAGTATCGCGGACAGGCGCAATCCGGGGAAGCTGCGCCTCAACGCCCGTTCGATCTGGTAGAGATTGAATTCGGAGCGCTCGAAAACGATCAGCTCGGCAACGGAAAATTGTGCGATTTGCTTGCAGAGCTCCGAGCCGATCGAGCCGCCTCCGCCGGTAACCAGAACCCGCTTTCCGCCGAGATGGGCCTGAATGCCCTGCCGGTCGAGCTTGATCGGCGCGCGTCCGAGCAAATCCTCGATGGAGACTTCGCGCAGGTGCCCCGACATTTGGCCCGACAGCATTTCCTGCATCGACGGCAAGGTCAGAAATGGGACGCCGGTTCCTTCGCAAATTTCGACGAGACGCCGCATCTCCTTGTCCGTGGCGGATGGCACCGCGATCAGAATCGTCTCGATCTCCAATTTCTCGACGAGCCGCGGAATCTGTTCGCAACGTCCCCTCACTCTCACGCCGTGAATCTCGCTTCCTTTCTTCTTCGGATCGTCATCCACGAACGCGATCGGGGCGAACTCGGTCCCGGCGGCGCGAAGCAGGTCCCTCACCAGCATTTCGCCGGCCTTGCCCGCACCGACGATCAGCGCGCGCCGCCCGGCCGACATCGGCGCGCCGCGATCTTTCCAGATGCGGTAGATCAGCCGCGGCGTGGACAACAGAAATAGCAGCAGCACCGCATAGAGCGGAATGACGGAACGGGGCACGCCTTCCAGCCGATTGACGGAAAACAGGATGATGGCGATCGTGGCAATCCCGAGGCAAGACGCCTTGGCGATACGGACCAGGTCGGGAATGGACGCGAACCGCCAGATGCCGCGATACAGTCCCAAGCGGCGGAAAAACACGGCTTGGACGACGAGGACCAGGGGCAGCCAGTGCAGCGAAGTCCGCGTTTCGAGTTCGGGCGGCAACGACAAATTGAACCGCAGCCAATAAGCGCCCAGCCAGGCGAGCGCCACCATGATCAAATCATGAATGAATATGATCGTTCCCGAGCGCATTTTCGAAAGCATGTCCTGCATCGCTTACCCCCCCTGTTTTCCTGCCTCCAGCCATAGCGCCAAGCCTATCAAAGGCGCATAGGCACACGCCAGAAAGACCGGCTCCAGCTGCGGCCAGCGCACCGCCGCGAAGGCCCAAGGCAATAACCAGCACAGATTGATGGCCAAGACCGACAGGCTGACCCGCTTGTGACTGGCCCAGCACCGCGCCGCGCGCTGGTACGCATGGCTGCGGTGCGCCTCGTACCAGCGCTGTCCGCTGAGCATACGCCTCACCAGCGTCACGGTCGCATCCACGAAAAACACGCCGAACAGAATCAGCCAGACCGCCAGGGACAGCGTACCTTCGACGGAGGTACGCAGCGCGAAAACGGCCAGAACGAACCCGACGAACGCGCTCCCGACATCCCCCATGAAGATTTTCGCGGGAGGCCAGTTCCAACATAAGAAGCCGCCCGCCGCTGCCGCCAGGGCTAACAATAAAACATTTGCATCCCCTGGGAACAGCGGCGACTGATAGGCCAGAAGCCCGTACGCGGATATCGCCACCGAAACAACCTCGATTCCCGCGATGCCGT
>NZ_JBDIVO010000250.1:0-6928 GCF_039794385.1 Methylocaldum sp.
CTTGGCAGCGGCCCGTAAATACCCTCCTGGTATTTACGGGCCTGATTAATAAACATCGAGTTCAACGATCTCACCGCACAGTTCTCCGTCCGAGAGCACCAAACGCCCGATCGAAACCGGCAATTTGAACCGCCGCGGTCCCGCACTCCCGGGGTTCAGATAACAAACCCCGCCTTCTTTAAGGATCTTCGGCTGATGGGAATGCCCTGAAACCACGGCGGCGAATCCGGCTGCCGCCGGGTTCAGATTCAACTCTTTCAGGTTGTGCAAGAGATAGATGCAACGGCCATCGATACGAACAACTTCCCGTTCCGGAAGCGGCTCCGCCCATGCCCCCTTATCGACGTTTCCACGAACGGCGACGACCGGCGCAATGGATCGCAATGTATCGAGCACTTCGGGACGACCGATGTCGCCGGCATGAAGAATCAGATCGCAGCCTCCAAGCGCGGTTATCGCTTCAGGTCGCATCAAACCATGAGTATCCGAAATAACGCCGATAAAACGCATTAGGGTTCCAAATAGGTTCCAGACTTGAACTCGGCCGGCTCAGATGATGTCCTCATGTTATTTGGGGACGACGGTTTCCGAACCGCTCCCGCCTATGGTGCATCCGTCCATTAGCTGCTACTTTGAAAAGATGGAACGTATGTCACGTAAGACGGCGGACCAGAGTCGACAGTTTAATCAGCTCATCGTTAGGAGGAGATCATTATGAAAACAACTTTGAAATGCATCGCTGCCGCATTGTTGATTTCTCCGATTTGTTCAACCGGCTTCGCCGAACAACACGCGTCTCAACAGTCTACCGGTCAGCACCAAATGGGTGGCATGGGGGGTATGGGTGGAATGATGGGGGGCATGGGCGGCATGATGGGAAACATGACCGAGGAACAACGAGAACAGCACATTCGGCAAGCCCAGGATCACATGCTGAAAATGCACGAACTCATGAACCAGATCATCGCCGCCAAAGACGACAAAGAACGGGAGCGACTGAAAGAAGAACAACGGAAACTCATGCGAGAACACCACGCGCAGCATCAGCAAATGATGCAGCAGATGAGACAGCATGGCGGCGGTCAAATGCAGCACGGCGGACCGATGCAGGGCGGCCAACAGATGCAGCATGGAACGCCCGCGCAATAACGAGCGGCTGAAGACAATAGGGTTGCAGCTAAAGCAACCGTTTGTGATTCGGAATCCAAAAGCCAAGGATGGCGTCGGCCCAGCTCACATCTCGGTGCTCTGGATGCCCAGTTGCTTAGCCGCGGACCGCCCGCTTCAATCAAGCGTACAGCACATCACGTAGTCATCGTAATAGAAACCATCGCCGCCTTCGGCTATTTCTGCGCGGACGATGACGAAACCGGCCCGAAGATAGGCACGGACTGCCCTATCGTTCTTCCTGAACACGTAAAGATAAATCTCGCGGGCCCCTAAGCGTGCCGCGACGGCCTTGACGTGCGCCAGCGCGGACGCGCCGTATCCCCGCCCGTGAAATTGCGGCAAAAGATAAAGCTTGTTGAGCCGCATACGCATCTGCTCCAGATGGTGGTGATAAGCGAGAAAACCGACCATTTCACCGTCCAGCATGATCCGTTCGTAAACGACTCCGCGCTCCATTTCGCTTCGTATCGCTTCAGGCCGATACATGCGATTCCAAAAATGCTCGATCTCATCCTGGGTCAGCACGTCCGGATAATAATGGCGTCGCCATATATCCAGAGCCATTTCGGCGATGGCTTCGGCATCTTCGGGTTGGGCAGAAACGATGCTCAGCATGGCTCCCCAACAGTCTCTCCGGCCGCTCGATACTTGAGGTGACTGCCGCAACCCGATCGGCAATCGCCGGCTCCGAAGCGGTTGACGATAACGCGACCTGCGGTGCGACGATTGACCTCGCATTCGGACGCGTCAAACCTTAGCACGTCCACGACATCGACGCCGGAAGCGGCCAATAAATAGTCGATATGCCAGCGCAGCCGTTTGCTCTTGGCCAAATGCCGCGTGATTCTCGCTTCGAAGTTACGTTTCGCGCTCCCGGTATAAATGTAACGGCCTGTGGGAAAATCGAAGGTGCCGAGTTGCCCTATCCGGATTCGGAGGTTTTCGGAGACGTGAATCAGTAACTGGTAGGTCGAAAACGCCATGATCGATCATGCCGGATTGTCGCTGGGAATAAAGAAACACTCGACATCGAAAGTATCCTGCACCCTTTCCATCAAGGCTTGAACGCCGAAGCGTTCGGTAGCGTTGTGGCCGCCCGCGTACATGTGCATTCCGGCCTCTTGCGCCTCGTGCCAGTCGTGTTCGCTCATCTCGCCGGTGACGTAGGCATCGAGCCCGTCTTGCAAGGCCAAGGGCCAATCCCGGTTCGCACCGCCCGTAATGATCCCGCACGACCGAACAATCGCTCTTTCATCGGGGGTTGCGAACAGCACCGGATGGTCGAGCACCGCGCCCAATCTGTCCCGCAATGCGGCGGCGCTTAGCGGCTCGGCAAACACTCCCTTGATGCCGGTCGGGCAACGTTGGTAATCACCGAAAGATTGCTGCTCGCCCAGACCGATGGCCCGCCCCAGGCTGGCGGCATTGCCCACTTCCGGATGGGCATCGAGCGGGAGATGATAAGCGAACAGGCTGACATGGTTGCGCACCAGCGGGAAAACGCGCCGGGCGAAAGGGCCGGTCAGGGTTTTCGGGCCATGGAACTTCCAGAAGAGTCCGTGGTGCACGATCAGCGCTTGAGCGCCTCGTTCCGCCGCAGCGAATGCCGAGTGCGCCGTAGCCGAAACGGCAAACGCGATACGCTCGATCCGCTCGCTCCCTTCGATTTGCAGGCCATTGGGGCCGTAGTCCGCGAAATCCTGCGGTTTTAAGAGTTCTTTCAAGAATGCTTCCAAATCATCTCGCATCACCATTGGCACGCCCCCATCTTTGACTGGCCCTCCTGCGTTCTCGATTCTGCAAACCGCTGCCGTCAGCGGCGGCCGTGCTCCCCATGATAGCGCTATTAGCTCAGCCCGAGGGAAGCTACCGCATTCTTCATCAGGCGCATACGGGCTTTCTGGGCTCTGGACGTAACGTCGGAAGATCGTTAGATTGCGTACCTTCATTTCTCATTGATGTAACAGCATGATGACTCGAAGAGACTTATTGGCGCGTTTGCTGACTCTGGCGGCATGGGGGGTGCTCAGCCCGGCGGCGCTTTATACGCCTCTCGCGGAAGCTAAAGGCAAAGCAGGACCCAAGCCATTCAGCAAGGCATGGCTTATCGAGGAAGCCAAGCGGCTTTCCCGGAAACCTTTCGATCCGCCCAAAGAAAAATTGCCGGCCTGGATCGCCAATCTGGATTGGGATGACTACCAATCGATCCGCTTCAAAACCAAGCATTCGATCTGGGCCAAGCAAGATCTGCCGTTCCAAGCAAGACTTTTCCACCTTGGCTTGTTCTTCAAACACCCCGTCGAGATCTACGAGGTCGTCCACGGCGTGGCTGAACCCATAGAGTATTCGACCGACCTGTTCGAGTTCGGGTCGAAACTCGAAAGGCCCCGAAAAGTCGGCGACATCGGTTTTGCCGGATTCCGCGTCAATGCCGAGCCGGACTTCGAACGCGATATGTTCGCCTTCCTCGGGGCGAGCTATTTCCGCGCCGTCGGCGGCACCAAGCAGTACGGCCTGTCGGCGCGCGGATTGGCCGTCGACACTGGGCTGCCGCGCCCCGAAGAATTTCCCGAATTCCGCCGTTTCTGGCTGGAGAGGCCGTCGCCCAAGGCCGAGTTCGTAACCATCCACGCGCTGCTCGACAGCCCCAGCGTCACCGGCGCGTACACCTTCGAAGTCAATCCGGGGGATACGACGGTCATGGAAATCGAAGCCCACTTATTTCCGCGCGAATCGATCGAGCGGATCGGCATAGCCCCGTTGACATCCATGTATCAGCACGGCGAGAACGACCGCCGGGTGTCCGACGACTTCCGCCCGGAAATCCACGATAGCGACGGGTTGGCCTTATGGGCCGGCACCGACGAATGGATTTGGCGCCCCCTGGTCAACAGCCCTGTGGTGCGCGTCAATTCGTTCGTGGACAACAACCCAAAAGGATTTGGTCTGTTGCAGCGGGATCGCAACTTCGACCATTATCTGGACGATGGCGCCAACTACCATCTACGTCCTTCCGCTTGGGTGGAACCGCTCGATGGGTGGGGTCGAGGTGCCGTGCAGTTGGTGGAGATCCCGACGGCTGACGAGACCTTCGACAACATCGTCGTTTTTTGGAGTCCGGAGGAACTATTCCAGCCGGGCCAGGAGCGAGTATTCAAATATCGATTGCACTGGGGCGAGCCGCCGGTCAGTTCCCGTGCAGCCAAGGTGGTTGCCACCCGTATCGGAGCAGGCGGCATTCCCGGACAAAAGAACCGCATTCCATCTCGCAAGTTCGTCATTGACTTCGAAGGCGGCCGGCTGAGCGACCTGCCGGAAACCGCCAAGGTCGAGCCGATCATTACAACCTCCCGTGGACAAATCAAGGAACCGGCGGCACGTCCGCTGAGGGGCACCAACGCCTGGCGCTGCAATTTCGACTTGATAAGCGACGGCAGCGAGCCGGTCGACCTACGTTGCTATCTTCGGGACGAACTGGGCGCGCTGACCGAAACCTGGCTTTATCAATGGACGCCGGCAGCATAAAAAGCGGCGGCGCACTAAATCCTGATCCAAATCCATACCGAACTTGCACAAACGTATTGAACTTGAAAATCAACCCGCACCGGGCGGCTTTTTCGAGGCCGGTTTCGTGCTGACCGCCGTGTTGCGGCCAAACGGCGTGGTCGCGGAAGTGAACCGCGCAGCCTTCGAATCCGTTCCGGTCGGTCGGGGAGCGGCTGTAGGCAAGCCGTTCTGGCAGGGCCCCTGGTGGTACGACGATCCCGCCAAACAGCAGGAAATCCGGGAAGCCATCGCCCGAACCGCCGCAGGTGAAACCATACGGCTCATTACCACGGTACGCAGTGCTGGAAACCATTGGCTACAGGTCGATCTGTCACTGCGGCCGGTGCGGGACGATACCGGCCGGGTGGACTGGATCTTGGCCGAGGCGGCCGGCGGTTACGACAGCCGCGCCGCCCAGGACGAACTGTACCGGCTCAATCGGGAGCTGGAAGAGCGCATCGCCGAGCGCACCGAGCTGATGCGGTTGATGATCGAGTCCTCCGCGGAAGCGGTAGTCACCATTGACCGGCATGGCATCATCAAGGAATGGAACGGAGCGGCCGAACGCATTTTCGGTTGGCCACGCGATCAAATGATCGGCGGCCGACTGTCCGAGTTCATCATTCCGCATCGCTACCGGGAGGCTCACGAGGCCGGTTTGAAGCGCTTCCTCGCCACGGGACAAGGCACCGTGCTCAACCGGACCATCGAGCTCTCGGCTCTCAATAGCGCCGGCGAGGAATTCCCCATCGAACTCTCGGTGTGGCCGGTACGCTGCGCGGAAGGGTATCGCTTCAGCGCCTTTCTGCGCGACATCACCGAGCGCAAGCGGGCCATGCAGGGCGCTGCGGAAACGGCGGAGCGGGCGCTCCGCTTCCGCACGGTGCTGTTCGAACTGGCCCGCATGGATAAGACCGATTACAAGGGGTCGCTCCTGCGCATCCTCAGAACCGCGGCCTACACCTTGGGTCTGGGGCGAATGGTATTCGGCCGCTTCGAAGAGCGCGAGGACGACGTGGCTCTGCGGCCGGAAATCATCTACCGCGCCGAGTCCGACGATACCGTACCGGAATCGGAACTCGGCGGTTTCGGGATGAGCGGATATCCGCAGTACTATGCCGCCATCATTTCCAACCGGCCGGTGGTGGCCAATGACGCCTGGACCGATCCGGCAACCGTCGAATTCCGCGACCATTACCTCGCACCCCTGGGGATCACCTCCATGCTCGACGTCCCGGTATGGCTGGACGGGCGGGTCGTGGCGGTGGTTTGCCACGAGCACATGGGAACTGCGCGTACATGGACCGCCGAGGAAGTCGGTTTTGCCCTGTCCATCGGCAATTTGGTGGCGCTCACCCTCGAAGCCGCAAACCGGACCCAGGCGGAAGCGGACCTTCGCCAGGCCGAGGCCGAGGTGCGGAAAGCGTTGGCGCGGGAGCAGGAACTCAACGAACTCAAATCCCGCTTCGTGTCCATGACCTCCCACGAATTCCGCACGCCCCTGACCGCCATTCTGTCCTCCACCGAACTGCTGGAAGCCTATGGCGAGCGCCTCGCCTCGGATAAGAAGGCCGAATTGCTCGGTATGATCAAAACGGCCGTCAAGAATATGACCCGAATGCTGGAAGAGGTGTTGTTCATAGGCAAGTCCGATACCGGCCATCTGCAATTCAATCCGCAGCCGACCGATGTGGACGACTTCTGCGAGCAATTGCTCAAGGAGGTAAGAACCGGGGTCGGCCGGGAACACGACATCGAGTTCACCGCGACCGGGCATCCCGCGCCGGCCTTGGTTGACACCCACCTCTTGCGCCAAATCATCCTGAATCTGATCAGCAACGGCGTCAAATTTTCGCCCAAGGGGTCCACCGTCAGTCTGGTCTGCACCCGCGACGCCGCGGGGCTCGTTTTCGAAGTAGCCGACCGGGGGGTCGGCATCCCGCCGGAAGACCGGGCGAATCTCTTCAATACCTTTCACCGCGCCCGCAATGTCAACAATATCCAGGGTACGGGGTTGGGACTCGCCATCGTCAAGAAATGCATAGAGCTGCACGGCGGCGACATTACCTACACCAGCGAATTGGGAAAAGGAACCCGGTTTCTGGTACGGATACCGTTAAGGGGGGAGCATGATGAAAACAATCCTTGTGGTTGAAAACGATCCGGCACTGAGGATGCTGACGTCGCAGTTGCTGGAACTGGAAGGCTATAA
>NZ_JBDIVO010000251.1:0-6914 GCF_039794385.1 Methylocaldum sp.
TCTCCAATTAGGGGTAATACTCAGGACACCGGCAGGCAACGGTGCCCGTTCCGGCGCCATGGAAGCTTAGCCGAGTTCTCGCCCGACTGCCGTGATCCGCCGATCGCTTTTGTTGGAAAACCGACATTCTTCCTGTTCGAAACCTGACATTCCTTTCGCCACCATAGCTATCCGACGCTCGCCGGCCGAACTACTTGTATCGATATTTATTAACGTATATAACGAAGCACAAACCGAACGATTAAGCCCAAGCGAAAACGCGTTTCCGCCGAATATTCAACAGCATAGGCACTAGGCCTCCGGCAGTTGCGGGACGCCAGCCGTTGCCGACCAATTCCCTCTCGTCGAGATGTTCGCCCCATTATTGGCCCTGTTTTTGCTCGATCATCGTTATAACTTTAAATAAATAACGAATTAACGTTCAAAGGGTTTTTCGGCTACGCAATGACGTGGACCGGAAGGGGGGAAACACCAATCAAAGAACCAGCCATCGCGATCGGAGACGGCTTGCAATGAGGCGTCGCAGCTTAACGGCCAAACAAATTGGGGAAACTTCTCATGACTATAAGAAAAAAAACAGCGCTCGCCGTCGCTTGTCACGGCTTACTCTTTAGCTCGCCTCACGGCGTGTCTGCGGCGACCATGGAAGAACGCATGCAGGCGATGGAACGGCGCCTCGTGGAAATGGAAACCCGCCTGGAACAATCGGAGAATGAAAACACGCAGCTTCGTAAACAAATCGCCGCAAAAACGCAGGAAACGAATCCGAAAAATCTCCCCGTTGCCACATCTGACGGCGAGGTAAAAGCGCTGAACGACAAAGTCGCCACGCTCGAGAAAAAAATCGAGCAGGATCGCAAGGTGACGGCGGAAGCGGCAAAGAATGCGCCCAAGGTCGAGATCGGCAACAAGGGCCTGGTCGTCAAATCCGCCGACGAGAACTATCGCCTGAGCCTCCGCGCCTATGCCCAGGCCGACGGCAATTTTTTCATGGACGATTCGACGGGCGATGCGATTCCGGACAAGTTTTCCATCCGCCGCGCCCGTCTGACCATCGACGGCACCTTCTTCAAATGGGCGGATTTCCGTTTCTCGCCGGATTTCGGCCAAGGCAATCTGCGCCTGTTCGACGCCTTCGCCGATTTGCACTATTTTCCGTACGCCAGCCTGATGGCGGGCAAATTCAGACCGCCCATCAACGGCCTGGAACGTCAGCAAGGCGCGCCCAATATCGCGTTCGTCGAGCGAGCACTGACCCAGAACCTCACGCCGGCACGCGATATCGGCGTAATGCTGCACGGCCAGATCCCCTACCCCGGCTATAAAACGCAGTACACGATCTTGCCGGTGTTCAAGGAGTTCTTCGGCTACGAACTCGGCGTCTTCAACGGCGCCCGCGACGGGGGTAACGTAGACAGCGAGCGGGACGACAACAAGGAGTTCGCCGGCCGTCTCATTTCGCATCCTTTCATGCACAGCGGCATCCCGGCTTTGGAAGGCCTGGGTATCAATCTTGCTGGCAGTTGGGGGCAACCGAGAGGACACAGCTTGAACCGGCTGACCTCGGCCGGACAGCAGGCTTTCCTGAATTACAACCCGAACGTCACCGCTTTCGGAGACGCCTACCGCATCACGCCCGGGGCTTATTGGTACTGGGGGTCGTTCGGGCTGCTGACCGAGTACGTGATTTCATCCCAGCGCCTCGCCGACGGTACGAGAACCCGAACCGCGCGCCAGGACAACACCGCCTGGCAAGTGCAGACCTCGTATGTGCTGACCGGCGAAAGGAACTCGTTCTTCGGGATCAAGCCGGCCCGAAACTTCGATCCCTTCGCCGGCACCTGGGGCGCTTTCCAGATCGCCGCGCGATGGGGCGAGTTGGACGTGGACGACGACACTTTCAAGTACAACGGCGCTTTCGCCAACCCGTCCACCTCGGCCAGCAAAGCCACCGAGTGGGCGCTGGGCCTGAACTGGTTTCTCAACCCCAATATCAAGTTGATGGCCGATTACGCCCAGACCTATTTCGACGGCGGCGCGGCCCGAGGCCGGGATCGTCCGACGGAAAAAGTGTTCCTGACCCGGTTTCAGTATCAGTTCTGATACAAGAGCCGAAAACCCGGATTTCTCGAAAAACCCGATCTGTTCAAACTGTGGAGAACTCAGCCATGCATCGCTTCTTATTGATCTTTTTGCTCCATCTGATAACCATAGGCCACACCGCTCAGGGCGCCGAGACAGGCAAGCTCACCATCGCCGCCGCGGCGGATCTCAAGTATGCAATGGACGAAATCGTGACATCCTTCAAAGACCGCCACCCGGAAGCGACGGTGGATCTCGTCACCGGTTCGTCCGGCAAGTTTTACGAACAAATCGTGCACGAAGCGCCTTTCGACATCTTCTTTTCGGCCGACATCAAGTTTCCGGAAAAGCTTAAAGAGCAGGGGCTGACGGCTTCCGAGGTCAGGATGTACGCCCGCGGCCGCATCGTGCTGTGGAGTGCACGGACCGACGCCAGCAAGATGACACTAAAGAACTTGGACAGTCCCCAAATCACCAGGATCGCCATCGCCAATCCCAAGCATGCCCCCTACGGCATGCGTGCGGAGGAGGCACTGAAGAAAGCCGGTCTGTGGTCGAAAGTGGAAAAGAAATTGGTGTTCGGCGAAAACGTGGCGCAGACCGCCCAGTTCGCCGAGACCGGCGCCGCCGATGTCGGCATCATCGCCCTGTCGCTGGCCGTGAGTCCCGCGCTGAAGGAGAAAGGCGGGTATTCGCTGGTTCCGGAGAATCTGCATTCCCCTCTGGATCAGGCCTACGTCGTCGTCAAGCGGGCCGAGAACAATCCATTGGCCGAGACGTTCGCCGAATTCGTCGCCGCCGAACCGGCGCGGGCGATCTTCCGTCGCTACGGCTTTGTTCTGCCGGGCGAAGCGGCGCCCGCGCTATGAGTCGGCACGCCGATCCGAATCTCACTGCGCCCGCGACGACGCGGCGCGGGGTATCCGCCTTCGGCGGCGGGGCGCTAATCGTTACCCTGGGCGGCCTGATCGGACTGGGAGGCGCGGAATTCCGCTTGCCGCTGCTCATCGGGACATTTCAATTCCCGGCCCTGGACGCGGTCATCGTCAACAAGTTCGTCAGTCTGGCGTTGTCGGTGATCAAGATGTGGCGCGCTGGATAATCGCCATGTTCTCGCTTACCGTCGCGATGTTCGGCGGACACGGCGCTACCGAATCGGCTATCGGTGAACGTGTTTTTGTTTGACGATATTCAAAGGTCCTATGATGAAACACCCGTTCTTCGTACTTTCCATTTGCCTTTTGGCCACAGCGCCGCCGCTCGCGGCGCGGGACACTCTGACGGTGGCCGCCGCGGCGGGCATTCAGGCCAACTTTCCGGAACTGAAACAGGCTTTCGAGCAGGAATCCGGCATCGAGATCGAGCCGGTGTTCACGTCCTCGGGCAAGATCGCCGCCCAGGTCGAACAGGGCGCGCCCTTCGATGTCTTCGTTTCGGCGGATGTCAGTTATCCCGAGCATCTGTACAAATCCGGTTTGGCCGTCACGCCGCCCAGGGTCTACGTCTACGGGGCGCTGGTGGCGTGGACCCTCGGCGACGTCGCCTTCGACAAGGGCTTGACCGCGGTGCTCAAGGCGCCGGGCATCCGCAAAATCGCTCTCGCCAATCCGAAGGGCGCGCCTTATGGCCGGGCGGCCATGGAGGCTCTGCGCCACTATCGGTTGCTGCCCGCTCTCCAAGAGAAAATCGTTTACGGCGAGACCGTTCCCCAGGTCAACCAGTTCGTGCTGTCACAGGCGGCCGAGATCGGCTTGACCGCGAAGTCCACGGTGTTGACGGCGGCGCTGAAGGACCGGGGACACTGGATGGAAATTCCCGAGGAAGCCTATCGACCCATCGCCCAGGCCGCCGTCATTCTGAAGCACGGGGAGGAACATCGGCCCGCGGCGGCGAAACGCTTTTTCGACTTCCTGTTTTCTCGGACCGCACGGGACATCTTCGCCCGGCAAGGGTATCGGCTGCCGTGAACCGATTGCCGGGAATCATCGTTGCCGTCGCCAGCGAAGGGGATATTTCGCTGGTCGATGTCGCCGTGGGAGAAAACACGCTGACCGCGATGCTGGTGGAAACGGCGGAATCCGCTCCCTATCTCGAAGCGGGCAACGCCGTATCGGTCCTGTTCAAGGAAACGGAAGTTTCGCTCGGCAAAGACTTGAGCGGTCGCCTGAGCCTGCGCAACCGGCTACAGGGCGAAATCGCCGACATCCGCAAGGGCAAGCTATTGGCCGAGGTGACGCTCGATTGCGGAGGCCACCGCCTGGTGTCCGTTATCACTCGCCGGGCCGCCGAGCGGCTGGAATTGGCCGTGGGCGATCGCGTCGAGGCCTTGGTCAAGGCCAACGAGGTCATGCTGGGGGAACGCGCCGATGGCCTATGATTGGCAACCCCTGATCCTCACTCTGAAGCTCGCCACGGTCACGACGGCGATATTGTTCCTCATCGGCGTGCCCCTGGCTTACTGGCTGGCTTTCGGCCGCTTTCGCCTGAAGGCGGCGGTGGAAGCCCTGGTCGCCATGCCCTTGGTCTTGCCGCCCTCGGTGCTCGGCTTTTATCTGCTCCTGGCTTTCAGCCCCAAAAACGCCTTCGGCCGTTTTCTGGACGAGACCTTCGGGCTGCGGCTCGTGTTCAGTTTCGAAGGACTAGTCGTCGCGTCCGTATTGTTCAGCCTGCCGTTCATGGTCCACCCGGTGCAGTCGGGTTTTCAGAACCTGCCGCGCAGCCTCACGGAGGCGGCCTACACGCTCGGCTTGTCGCGCTGGAAAACCCTGACGCGGATTCTGCTGCCCAACATCAAGCCCTCCCTGCTTGCCGGAGCCGTGATCAGTTTCGCCCATACCATCGGCGAATTCGGCGTGGTGCTGATGATGGGCGGCAGCATTCCGGGCGTGACCCGAGTGGCTTCCATCGCCATTTACGATGAGGTGGAATCGCTCAACTACGATGCGGCCAATTTTTATGCGTTCGTCTTGTTCGCCCTGAGCTTCTCCATACTGCTTGCGGTATTTTTCATCAACAAACGCGCATTGGGACCCCATTGATGCTGGAACTATCGCTGCGAAAAAACCTGCACACCGCGGAAGGGAACGTGACCCTGGACATCGAGCTCGAAGCCGAGACCGGACAGTTTCTCACCTTGTTCGGACGGTCGGGCGTCGGAAAAACCACTTGCCTTCGCTGCATCGCCGGGCTGACCGAGCCCGATCACGGCAGAATCGCCGTAGGCGGCGAGATCTGGTTCGACCGGACCAAGGGCATCGACATCCCGCCCCAGAAGCGCCGAGTCGGTTTCGTATTCCAGGACTATGCCCTTTTTCCGAATCTGAGCGTGCGCGAGAATCTCCGCATCGCGCTGGGGGATCCCAAGGACGAACGCTATCTGGACGAACTCCTGGAGCTGATGGACATACGGGAACTGGAGCGGCGCCTCCCGACCACCCTGTCCGGGGGACAACAACAGCGGGTGGCGCTGGCCCGCGCCTTGGCCCGGAGACCCCGGCTCTTGCTGCTGGACGAGCCGCTTTCCGCCCTGGACGGTGAAACCCGCCAACGCCTTCAAAACGAAATTCTGCGGATACAGCGGCATTTCAGGATGACCACCCTGATGGTCAGCCACGACCTCGGCGAAGTTTACAGGCTGTCCGATCGGGTCATCGTCATCGAGGGCGGCCGAACGGTCGCCCGCGGACGCCCCGCCGAGGTTTTCAGCAATCGCCGGATCAGCGGAAAATTTCAGTTCACCGGCGAAGTGCTCGCGGTCGAGCCCAACGACGTCGTGTTCACGCTCTCGATCCTGATCGGCAACCGGGTGGTGCAAGTGATCGCCACGGCACAGGAAATGCTGGACATCCAAGTCGGCGACACGGTCATGCTGGTTTCCAAAGCCTTCAATCCGCTCGTGATGAAAGTGGATCGGAATCCCGGCCGCCTCTCCCCATCCCGTTCATGAAGAGCCAACAATCGATGACGAATCCGAATCACAAGATCGATCCGCCCGCCTTGGTCGAGGGCGAACTCCGACTGATCGGCGGCCTCAACGAACGTCTCTTTCGATTGCTCGCCGCCATCGGAAAAACGGGTTCCATCAACCGGGCAGCAAAAGATGTGGGCCTAAGTTACAAAGGCGCCTGGGAAATGGTGGAGCGGGCCAACAACCTGTCGCCGGAGCTTCTGGTTTCCACCGCCGTGGGCGGCCGCCACGGAGGGGGCACCAAGCTCACCGCCGTCGGCCGGGAGTTATTGGCGCTTTTTACCGGATTACAGGAAGAACACCGCCGCTTCCTGGATGCGAAAAACCGGCAACTGGCGGACAACCCGAACCTCATTTTCTTATTCAGGAGATTGAACGTGAAAGCAAGCGCGCGCAACCAGCTCTTCGGCAAAGTGACCGACATCCGTACCGGCGCGGTCACCGTGGAAGTATGCATAGGACTCAAGGGCGGAGAAACGATCGTGTCGGCCATCACCAAGGAATCGGCGGAATCGCTGGGCGTCAGGAACGGCGACGACGCGATGGCGCTGATCAAGGCCCCGCTGGTCATGATCGTCAAGGATTTCGGCGGATACCGCCTATCGGCGCGCAATCAGTTGAAAGGGACGGTCAAGCGCATTCAAAAGGGCGCGGTGAATTCCGAAGTGGTGATCGAACTGGCGGGCGGCGATTCGATCGCCGCCACCATCACCAACGAGAGCGTGGACTCGATGGGGCTGCGCGAGGGCGATGCGGCCCATGCCGTGTTCAAGGCCGGGTCGGTCATACTGGGAGTCGCGGACTGAGCCCGCGTAGGCCGGGATAAGCTTGTCCTGAGCCGAGACGAACGGCTCGATCCGGCCTA
>NZ_JBDIVO010000252.1:0-6911 GCF_039794385.1 Methylocaldum sp.
TCATTATGGGCATGCGTTTCATCTATCGCTCCGAAAGAGTCAGTAGAGCAAAAACCGCTTCACGGCAACGAAAGAATTTCTGACTTACCGGGCAATCGGCATTTCGTTCCGCAGAGCCGCAGAGACCGCGGCTGTTTGGTGGGTTAATTCCAAATCGCTTTCAATAAGGCATTCATTTTGTAGGATGGGTAGAGCGAAGCGAAACCCATCGATGGTGGGTTACGCTCCGCTAACCCACCTACAATTAATGGTCACTCGAATGCCGAATGGAATAAGATCGATGCCTAACCCGCGCGCTTTCGAAACGGTGTACGATTCTGCCACCGGTTTAGGGCGCCGCCATTAATCTCGCCAGTCCCTTCCGCATTTCCTCCATCAACAACATTCCCAATGCAAACGGCAGAGTAAACAGCCAGACGTCGAGCTCTATGGGCGCGGTGCCGAAGATGTTGTTGCCCCAAGGCGTGTAATCGATGAACAGGATCAAGGCGATTTCCAGCAGAATGCCGACCAGGATTAATCGGTTGTTGAAAAGGGGAGAGCGGAACAGGGGGCGGTCCGGATGTTTGCACAGAAAGACGTTCATCACCTGCATGACGATGATGGCCGACAGACAGGCCGTGGTGGCTCGGAGATAAATCGGGTTGTCTCGGGCCAAGGTTTGGCCGTACTGCCAGCCGGCTCCATGGAGCACGTAGAAAAAGGCCGCCATGGCGGCGAGGGCTTCGAGAACTCCGAGGAACAGGTAGGCACGCGTGAGCAACGGCCAGGTGAGCAGTTTTTCCCTGGCCGATCGGGGCGGCTTTTTCATGCAGACGGGGTCCGGGCGATCCGCTCCGAGTCCCAGGGCCGGCACCATATCGGTGCCGAGGTCGACCGCCAGAATCTGGATGATGGTCAGGGGCAGCGGAATGCTGAACAGGGCGAAAGCGAGGTAAGGCACGAGTTCGGGAATGTTGGACGTGAGTATGTAGGACATGAACTTGCGGATATTGCCGAATACCGCCCGCCCTTCCTCTATCGCGCTGACGATGCTCGCGAAATTGTCGTCCAGGAGAATCATGTCGGCGGATTCCTTGGCCACGTCGGTTCCGGCAATGCCCATGGCGATGCCGATGTCGGCGGTCTTGAGCGCCGGGGCGTCGTTGACTCCGTCGCCGGTCACCGCCACTACGTGCCGTTTGCGTTTCAGGGCGTCGACGATGCGCATCTTCTGGTCGGCGCCGAGCCGGGCGAAGATGACTTCTTCTTTGTCGAGCGCGAGCTGTAGCTGCGTGTTGGAGAGCCGCCGCAATTCGTCGCCGGTGATCACGTGGGGGTGATTGCCGCGGAGCAGACCGATTTCCCGGGCGATCGCCTTGGCGGTGTGAGGGTGATCGCCGGTGACCATGATGACCTTGATGCCTGCCTGAAGGCATTTTTCGATGGCGGACGGTACCTCGGGACGGGGCGGGTCTTCGAGGCCGACCAGGGCGGTCAGTATCAGGTTCTCTTCCAATCGATCGTGATTATAGGTATCCGAGATTTCGCGATGGGCAAAGGCGAGGATGCGAAGTCCGCGTTCCGCCATCGTTTCTTGGGCATAGACAAACCGGCGGCGCATTTCCTCGGTCAGCGGCACGATTTCTTCGCCGATCTGCACGTCGGAGCACAGCGGCAGCACGGTTTCCAGGGCGCCTTTGGCGTACAGCCGGTTCCCCTCCGGCGTGCGGCTCAAAATCGAAAGGCGCTTCCGGTCCGTGTCGAAAGGGATCTCGTCGATTTTCGGATAGGCGGCGGTATCGTTCAGGAACCGTTCCGCCATCCGCACCAGCGCGATCTCCATGGGATCGCCGAGTAGCTCCCGCTTTCCGTCGCGGCTCGTTTCCTTGAGGTTCTGGCAGTTGCGCGCGCACTCCCAAAGTCTCGGGTAGGTTGCAGCGAGTTGTTCGTCGATATCTTCCGGATGACAGACTTCATTGCCGAAGAAGATTTGTCTCGCCGCCATGCGGTTTTGCGTCAGGGTGCCGGTCTTGTCCGTGCAGATGACGGTGGCCGAGCCCAATGTTTCGACCGATGGCAGGTGGCGTACCAAGGCATTGCGTTTGGCCATGCGCTGGGTGGCCATGGCGAGGGAGAGGGTAACCGTGGGCAGCAGGCCTTCCGGTACGTTGGCGACGATGATGCCGATGGCGAAGATGAAATCCTGCCAAAACGACAGGCCGGCCGCCCGCCCGATGAAAAAGAAGACGATGCCCAATGAG
Source organism: Methylocaldum sp. (assembly GCF_039794385.1). NCBI lineage: Bacteria > Pseudomonadati > Pseudomonadota > Gammaproteobacteria > Methylococcales > Methylococcaceae > Methylocaldum > Methylocaldum sp. The sequence goes on from NZ_JBDIVO010000252.1 coordinate 2,244, forward strand.
ACGGCAAGCATGCCGACGATCCGGCTCAGGCGGAGGATTTCGTTTTGGAGAGGGGAAACGGGTTCGCCTGCCGTTTGAGTGAGGTGGGCGATCTTGCCGAATTCGGTGTGCATGCCGGTGTGGAAGACCACCGCCCGGCCTTCGCCGGAGACGACGGCGGTGCCCGCCAGCAGGACATTGCGAGCGTGAATGAGCTCGTCCGTCGCCGAGGGCTGCGCGTCTCTGGCTTGGGGTAAGGCTTCGCCGGTTACCGTGGCGTTGTTCACCCTCAGGGCAAAAGCCTCCAGAACCCGGCAGTCGACGGGTACGTTGTCGCCTTCCTGCAGCAGGATCACATCGCCCGGCACGATGTCCGAAGCATCCGCAAGGCGCACGCTGCCTTCGCGCATCACCTTGATTTGCAGCGGCAGGAGCTTTTGCAGCGCGGCGATGGCTCTTTCGGCCCGGTATTCCTGCCAGAACGAAAACAGCCCGTTGACGAGGATCACGCCGATAATGGCGAAACCCAGAGTTTCCATGCCTTCCCCCGGCGCTTTCCAATCCCCGAAAAACGCCAATGCCGCGGCAAGCCAGAGGAGCAGGGCGAAAAAGTGAGTGAACTGCCTGGCGAAGCGTAGTGCGACGGATTCCCGCTCGAACTCCGTAAGCCGGTTGGCACCATATTCACGGAGCCGGCGGGCCGCTTCGGTTTCACTTAGCCCTTCGGGTTGAGTATGAAGGCTTGTCAAGGCCTGATCGGGTTGGAGATGATGGATTTTCATGCCGCCTTTTGGGGTGAACCGATCCAGCAAACGCCTTGGCCGCCGTAGGCAATTTCGCGGATTTTCGTCAAGCGGCCGAAATATGTACAGAAAAAGAACTTATATGCTATAAACCCCGCGCTATCACGCCGATGTTTCAATACGCGGACAGTTAGAACCCACTCAACTAAACAGTCGGTTTACAGAGTATGACCAATCAACAATTCGATAAGACTCGCTTTTCTGTTCTGAGAAATGGTTTTTGCGCCTTCTCTATCGCCGTGGCTGGGCTATTGGCCGGCTGCGATGCCGGTCCCGGCGGCAGTTCTTCTGCGCCGGCCATGTCGGAAGCGAAAATCAGCGGGAACGTTCAGGATCAACACGGTCCCGTTACGGATGCCAAGATCGAAGTGCGGGACAAGAACGGTCAGTTAGTGACGACGACGGAGGTTACGAGCACCTCGAACCAGTACTCGATTACCGTCCCCGCGGGCACTGCGTATCCCATCGTGCTGACCGCCACTCCGAACAATCCGGCGCCGGGTCGCGGTCCGGTCAAGGCCGTGGTAACCAGTTCACTAGCCGACCGTATGGACATCACCGACGTCACCACCATCGTGGTCGATTCGGCCATGACCTTGGGCGGCTTGACCGAAGCGAACATCGCCAAGGCGTCCGGCGGCGCGATCGGCTTGCGCCAGCGCCAAGGCGCGAGCGCGGCAGCGGGTGGCGGCGGTGCGGGTCCCGGCCAGAGCGGCGGCGGCGTCAGCCGTGGTGGGCACGGCGGGCATGGCGAGCATGTGCCTTCCGGTTCCGGCGCATCTCCCTCCGACAGCAGCTCCGACCAACAGCAGCCGGCGCAGCAGTAATGCGGTGTAATCGACTTTAGCCTTTCGGCCGGGATGCTTTAGCTTTTTTAAAGACTCCCGGCGATTTTCCCGAAGCCGGCAGATGAGCTCGACGGAGCCGTCTGCCGGTTTTCTTTTTGGTCGCGGCTCGGACCTTGTTGAAACGGGCAGGCCGCGATTGGAAGGGTCGCGACTAAAGCAACCGTTTGCGATTGGGAAGGGATTGCCGACCTACCTATCGGGCTCTCTGACACCGACCAGAGAGGGATACGGGAAGCGGGAGTCCCTACAAGCGTATGGGCTTTTTGGGCAGCGTGTCGGTAGGTGAGAGTTCCGGCAGCACGGGCAAGCGGACCACAAATTCGCTGCCTTGGCCGGGACCGGGACTGGAGACGCACACGGTTCCTCCGTGCAATTCCACTAAGCGGCGGACGATCGTGAGACCAATGCCGAGACCGCCTTGGGATCGATCGAGCGTGCGCTCGGCCTGGGTGAAGAGATCGAAGACCTGGGGCAGTATCTCGGCCGGTATGCCGAGACCGGTGTCCCGCACGCGAAGCTCGATGTCGGAGCCGTCCCGATTTGCGGTGAGCCAGAGGGCGCCCCCTTTCGGCGTGTATTTGGCGGCATTGTTCAGCAAATTGCCCAAGACTTGGATCAGCCGGATGCTGTCGCCCTCCAGGTATACGGGAGCGGAGGGGAGAGTGACGGTGAAGGCGTGTTTCCGTTCATCAAGGAGAGGTCGCGTGACCTCGATGGCGCGGGCCACGATATCGCTCAGCTCGATCGTGTCTTTTTTGAGTTCCACTTTGCCGCGCGTGATGCGGGAAACGTCGAGAAGGTCATCCACCAACCTGACCAGATGGGCCGTCTGCCGATCGATTACATCCTCCGCCCATTGATGTTGCGGATGTTGCGGACCGATCCGCCGCAGGAGTTCCACCGCATTTCGAATCGGGCCCAAGGGGTTGCGCAGTTCGTGGGCCAGCATGGCCAAGAATTCGTTCTTGCGGTGGTCGGCTTCTTGGAGTGATGTTTGGGCCTGTATCAGATCGTCGATATCCGAGCATGAGCCAAACCACTTGATGATGTGGCCGGCCTCGTCGCGGATCGGTTGGGCGCGACACATCACCCACCGGTACTCGCCGTCTCGATGGCGGAGCCGATGCTTCATCTCGTAAGGTTCGCCGGTCTGGAGGCAATGCTTTCGGCGTTCATTGACGGGTTCCACTTCTTCGGGATGCAGAGCCCGCATCCAGCTGAAGCCCTTTTCTGAGTCGCACGGCTGTCCGGTGAATTCATGAAAGCGCGGGTTGGTGTAGTCGACCCGCCCATCCGGACAAACCGTGAAGACGATATCCGGCACTGTCTCGGCTAGGGCGCGGAATCGCTGCTTGCTTTCGCGCAGCGCCCGCTCCACCCGCGCGCGCTGGACGATCTCCCGCCTTAAGGTTTCATTGGCTTGCACCAGTTCGGAGGTGCGCTCCTGCACCCGCGTTTCCAGTTCGGCGTAAGCTTGGCGCAATGCTTCCTGAGCCCGCTTCCGCTCGATAATCTCATGCCATTTGCTCAAGGTGCACTTGACGATATGCGGCATGGCGGACAGGGTGGCCTCGGACTTGACGAGATAATCCAGAGCCCCGGCCTTCATCGCCTCGACTGCGATCGCCTCGTTCCCGTAGCAGGTCATAACGATGACCGGATAAGACGTATTCGAGCCTTCCTGCGGCAAAAGCTCCGTACCTTTCCCGTCGGGCAGCCGCAAATCGGTGATCACGAGATCCGGTAGGGCGACGGCAAGCGCCTCCCGCGCCTCGCGGAGATGGCGTACCACCGTCAGACGAACGGGTTCGCCTTGAGCCTCGAATGCTCTCTGTATGAGCTCGGCGTGGCTAGTATCATCCTCGGCCAAAAGGATGTGAAGGATGGTGTCGGCTATCGGCGCGGCTGCGGATGGCTCAGGTTTCATGAACAGTTCGGTCGGACCAGGGGTAGTGATTCCAGGCCAGCCAATAAAAGCCCAGATCTTCCATCATCCGGGTGAAATTCTCGAAATCGACGGGCTTGACGAGATAGCTGTTGGCATGCTGGCCGTAAGCTCTGGCGATGTCTTGCTCGGCTCGTGAGGTGGTGAGAATGACGACCGGCAGATTCGCAATGGACGGCGATGCCCTGATTCTACCCAGGACTTCAATGCCATTGATGCGGGGAAGGTTGAGGTCTAGCAGGACGACGTGCGGCCTCGGGCTGGTTTGCGGATCGGCATACGCGCCCTGTCGCAGCAGATAATCCAAGGCTTCCGCGCCCTGGCTGACATGATAGATCCGGTTCGCCACGCGGTGTTCCTGAAAACAGCGGATGACCAGTTCGGCATGATCCGGATTGTCTTCGACCAACAGGATATTCAGGACTTCTCCCTTCATGCTGGATCCCTCAGGGAAAAATAAAACGTGCAACCCAGCCCTTGACCTTCCGAGTCTACCCAGAGACTTCCGCCGTGCACCTCGACGATTCGCTTGACGATCGCCAGTCCGATTCCGGTACCCTCCGTATTGGGATCGAGCCGCTCGAACAGGCCGAAGATCTTCGTATGGTAGCTTGGCTCGATTCCGATACCGTTGTCACGTACAAAATAGACGATTTCTCCTTCTCTTGCTTCCGCGCCGATCTCGATCAAGGGTTCATCCTGGTCACCCATGAATTTGACGGCGTTTTCGATCAGGTTGAGCCACACCTCGAAGATCCGCTTCGGATCGCCGACCGCGTCGGGCAGACCGCGGCTGATCTCGGTCCGCAGTTTACGCCCGGAAAGCCGGTCCCTGACAAGCTCGACCGCCTCATGGACGAGAGCGCGCATCGAGACCTTTTCGGGCGGATTCGCGACGCGGCCGATGCGAGACAGCTCCAGCAGATCTTCCAGCAAGGTCTGCATTCGGCTCGCCGCCGCACGAATTCGCCGGATGTCTCCGCGCATACGCTCGAAATCTCCCCGCGTCGCGCTTTGTTCCAGCATGCCTGAAAATCCCTGGATGGTAATCAAGGGACTCTTGAGATCGTGCGAGGCGGTGTAAATGAACCGC
>NZ_JBDIVO010000253.1:0-6874 GCF_039794385.1 Methylocaldum sp.
CTCTCGGCGAGTCTGTTTCTTCTTGGCGTCAAACGCCAACGAGGCAAAGCTGATTTGTTTCATCGCGTCACCACTCCAGTCGAATGGCGAAAAGCTTAACATGGCGATTTATTCAGAGGTTCCTTAGGAGTCTCGGTCCTGCTTAAAGCGGGAAAGGCTTCACCGGAAGGCAAAATTGGCCCAGACAATTCGCTGTAGAGACCAGTCAAATACGGTCCCTGTTAAACTCACCTTAAGTGCCGCTTTACTTTTTATAATCATAGATCTACAGAAGAATTAACGATCGTGAATTGCTTGGCTCACGCGCCAATACGTGTCGCTGTATTGCTCGCCCTCGGAATCCGCTTCGAGAATCCCTCGCGCCGCCAGTTTCTCGAGGGTCGATCGCCGCACCACTCGGACATTTCGCCCATCCGCCAAACAGAGATAGGCGATCTTCGCCTTGACCGGAGACCAAAGACTTCCGCCTGCTTTCAATTCGAAGAGAATCACCTGTTCGATCCGCATACCCGTTATGGGACCGCACCGATGTGAATTTGATAGCGAAGCACGACGCCGATCGACTGCTTGTCTTGATCACCCCACCACAGGGACCACCCACCGCTGGGGCAGACCCCCTGCGGGAGCCCCGGCGGGCCCCGCCTGTGGAGGGCTGTTCTTTTAGCTGAACAACGGCTCAATGGTCTGATGGATTTCACGCGCGGCTCGCGCGTAAGCGCTGTTGGTCAGATGAAGCTCATTGGCCCAATCGGTAAATGGATCAAGAATCGGCCGAAGATCCACATGGTGGAAGTTGCGATGAGCGCCACCTAAACTGGCGAGCATCTCGTTATAGAGGTCGATGAGGCCGAAAACGATCGACCGTTGCTCGACTTCATCGAGGATCGCCTTTTTCACCAAGGCCGGCTTAAGCCAGGGCCCGGCAAATGTACAGCCAAGCACATCGACGCCTCTGCCGGTTGGGAAGGTATGCCCGTATCCATGGACCACGATGTGCGTTCCTGGAGAACGCTGAGCTACCGCAGCGATCATCCCCTCGAAATAGGTTCGGAAGACGCCGTTAATGATCTGATCGGCGAATACCTCCCGGTACGCCGGCAAGCCGCTCAGCTTGTGATTCAAATACAAATCGAATTCATCGCCCGCCACATCGTTTCCGCCGCCGGAAAACAAAAAGACCTTCGGTTTGATCTGCTCGATACGCCGGAGAATCGTATAAATTTGCGGCACTTCGCGCTCGAAATGGCGGTTGATCCCCGTGCCAAAAATCATGTTCTCGAGGGTATCGCCAGCCTTGGCGAATTTCTCAATGTCGTAGTCGAATAGATTTCGGAGACAATCGATCAAATCGGTGCCCGGCAAGTAATCAAACCAGGAATCGCCCTCGGCAATCAGTCGGCGCCGGCGGACGCCGGTCGCGGCGGAGAGCAAAAATTGCTCTCCGCGTTGCCTCTCGACTGCCTTGAGCTTGGAGGCTTCCTTGAATTCAGCAACCTCTTCGCGCGTGAATTGATCCAAATACGAGAAATTATCGGCCATGGCGATTCATCCTGTGAGTGTTTGAGGCGTTCGGTCCCGATACACTCTGACAGGCACCCGTCACGATCCACAAGTCAGCCAAAGCTTAAAATCGCGTAGGAAATGACTGACGCCAATACAATGTGGCGAATGAGCTAGGCTTTAATCGTAGCTGATCACGATTTGGCGCGCTTCTGGCGTCTCAGGCGCCCAAGCCAATTGTCTTTCGAGATAAAACAGTAAGGATTTTCGAACACTGAGTTTCAGCTGTTTTGAGCGCGACATTCTGTATTCATAAGCGATCGCTTCCTGTTGTTCCAACGAGAGTGCAGGGTTAGGAATCAGGGTCACGTCGATCCGGGTATGCCAATCATGATCCAGCTCGGGTTCGATCTCGCTGGGTTTGCGCTTCCGGGTTGTTTCGATCCGCCCAATGACAAAATCACGGAAGTCCTTCCGCGTATGGCAATACGCCCTAACGTGCCATCGCCGGCCGTCCGAGGCAAACGCATGCGGCGAAATCCAGCGCCACGATGCTTTCGGATCGGTCATCGACTGATACCTAATTTCGATCGCCTCCCGATTGCGAACCGCCTGGATCAGAACCTGCAAGGTCTCCGGGGCCGCAGTGCGAGGCGGCAAGAGCCACGCCATCGACAATCCTGCCGATGACAGTAAAAACGCCGGGTTTCCACGTGGAGCGTGACCGACCTGCCCGCTACTGGCAGGTCAGCCAGATCACGGGTATAGCAACTATGGACACGTCGGCTGGGCGTCCCACAGCTTGGGCAATTCGCCAACGATAACGTGCTCCGAACGATTGTGCTGACGCGGGTGTTTTCCGTTTGAAAGGGTGTGGCCGAGAGCGACGGTGTCGGTAAGAAAAGATGGGGAGGTAGCATAGGCCCTTGGGCCGGCCCTCATGCGGAGAGTTCCAAACAGACGACGGTGCCGATCCCTCACTGCACCACAAAAAGCGCGGGAGAGCGGTGAAAATGTACCGGCGGGGCGGAGAAAGCGTGTCCCAGGGCGGCACGAGAAAGGGGCCTTGTGGCCCCTTTCTTCGTTTTGAGGAAGCGGTTTAGTTGGCGTCCGGCTCCGGGCCGTTTGAGCTTGCGTTTCCGGCTCTGAGCCAAGCGGTAGCTGTCGCCGTTCATCTCGAGAATATGCACGCGGTGGGTCAGGCGGTCGAGCAAGGCGCCGGTGAGTCGCTCGGATGCCACCCTGGCCGATGCCATCCTCGACCGCCTCGTCCATCAGTCTCACCGACTCATCTTAAAAGGAGAATCCCTGCGGAAAAAAGAACCAACTAACCATCCGAAAACACCATCATCGTGACCGACTCAGGTAGAATTTAAACCCCGCGCAATACCACTTCATTCAACCGGTCACCATCACCGAAACGGCCGATCACGTTCACCGAAATACGCAGCGGAGGATCGCATTAATCGGATCGGTCAGAACCAGCAGGTCGCCATCACCTACTTGCATGCCCTTCGTACCGTAGACGATAGAATGCTGGAAATCCTGGCGTACAAGCGGGGTATTGTGAACCGGGCCGTGTCCTTAGTCTCACCTTATGGATACAAAAAGGACGGCACGCCCCGGCGTCAGGCGCCGGGACCCGGCCGACCACGACTGGATGACGCTGAGCGGGATAGACGCCGAAAGGTCAGCAAGTCCGGCTGGCAAGCCAAAAATCCCGAGTACATGAGGGAATATATGCGACGACGGCGGGCCGCCGTTAAAGAACAAAAACACTAGCTAAAATAACATCCAAGACAAATGGAGTCTGGCTTTTCGTCATCCCACAGATCTTTGGATTGAAGCGAAACTTACACCGGCAACGACGGCACTCATCGCCTAGCCACCTGTCATCCTGTCCACTTAGCGAAGATGAGGCTCTACAAATGGAGTACATGATGCGCCTGAAGCGATTCCCTTTGTCGAATCAGCCTGAAAAGCACTTAAGCTTTAAATTTTGTCACTCAATCTTCCCGCCCCACCTCGGGTGATTCTGTCGGCCAAGTCATAATTTACTTAGCACGCGCACCACTCGCCCCATGATCGTGATTTGGCCATCGGTTAGTTCGTCACGGCGAAGCTCAAACGCATGGTAAGCAGGGTTATCGCTGGAAAACCGAAGCTTACCTTGTGGCAGGATTTGGAGGCGCTTCACGAGTAGCCCCTCGTGCAATTGCAGCAAGTAAATGCCTTCATGCTCGGCCATAACTGATACTCGATCCACCAAGACAAGATCACCATCCCGCAGGGTCGGATCGAACGATGAACCCGTAATCCGATAAAGACAAAGCCGTTGATCGGCTGGGGCGAGTTCAGCCCGAATCCAATCCGTTCCAGCCTCCCTGTCATACGACTCAACGGCGCTATTCGCTCCTGATTGATCCGCCCTACCCCCCATGGAGCAAATAGGAAATGTAACTTCCCAAGAATCCATCACTGACGGTGAATCGATTCCTGCGGAGCCCGACTGATCTGACCAACGTTTGAGTACGCGCGCTTGGGCGCGGGCTTCTGCCCACTCACTGACCTCTAACCGCAACCGCACCAGGTCCAGAAAATCGGCCTCGGTCTTGGCCGCGACGACCGCTAAGAAGTCCACATCCGGCAAACGACCACCACGTTCGTAGTTCACCAGAGTGTTTTTGTGAAATCCCAGCAGGGTCGCCATTTCATCGAGCGTCCGGGAGCCCCGAATTGCTTTTAGTTTCGTTCCAAGCACATTCATAGCCAAATATACTGTGACATCGATCACAAATCACGATTACTATAATTGCACGATCATACAATCGTAGTACAATGGATCTCGAAGCTTGGGACTATGATTCGGCGCAACGGCAACAGTGTTTGAATTACCCGCCGACAAGCTTGGGAAAGCAAGATGACATTGTGCAAGCTGTAACCACCGCTGCACATGTGATTTTGTAAACCTCTTCTCCCTTCAGATCACAACCGGCAAGTTTCAACCTAAAGGGCGAAGCGGGAGTTCACTTTACTTTAACGAACGAGAACTCAACATCATTGTATGAAAAAAGAACCCAAAAATCACCTACAACCGTATTCTTCTGCCATTCATAGCTCCGCGAGCGGAGCCCAAAGCCACACTCCCGCAGCACTTTGCTCAGCCTGCCGTCACACACCCGTATCTGTCAAAAAGGTTCAGCTTTGCCGCCCCTGCTATAACCGCGTTCATGCACAAAGGTATCGTGTGAGGCAAAAGTTATGCACCACGACAGGCATGCCTTTGCTTCGTGAGCCCAAGGTACCAAGGTCCAACTTGATCTGTCGGGAATGTGGCCATGTGGGCATCCATACCCGCAAGTCCGGACTCTGCTTGCGCTGCTATTGCCGCGACTACGATAAAAACAACGGCCGTGGCATTAAGCGAGCCCAGGCACTCCGCCGTGACGAGCCGGCGCGGGCCCTATTCTATCAGTATCGCTGCAAATCCAAAAAGCTCGGCCTCCCGTTTGATCTGACGGTCGAGTGGTTCGAGGAACGCCTGGCACGGGGTATCTGCGAAGCGACGGGACTTCCAATGCAGCCTTTGAATGCCGGCGATTCCTTGGCCAAACGGGCCCGCTCCCCTTGGGTTGCCTCGGTCGATCGGATCGATCCCCTGGGCGGCTATACCCAAGATAATGCCCGACTGGTCGTGTGGCTCTACAATGCCGCCAAAAGCAACTACAAGGATCAGGACGTGCTGCACTTGGCCCTTGCCGTCATTGCCCACGCGGCAACGCAAGGTCATCCGAAATCTCTGGCCTTAGCCGACACCGTCCTACAACAGCCCTCTACACCAGGCGCTGAACTGAGGGTGGCCGCATGAACGAGTCGTTTTCAAAACCGACTGCGGACGAGATTGAGGCGCTGTTTGCCGATGCCGATGACGAAGCAGACCGGCTCGAGGCCGAAGAGGTCAAAGCCGCGCTCAACCAGTTGTTCGTCTGGCACCAAAGGCTGAAGAATGATGACCTCGCCGCAAGCCTGGGTGAAGTCGCCTATCGCTTGGCGCAGATCTATGGCTCGGGGGAAGCCGGTGGCCGTCGGCCCGATTTAGCCGAAGGGTTTGGGGCCACGGCGGCGGTACTCGGGCATTTCGAGGCCACCTATGCCCTTGCCGTGCGATACCCCCAGGCACTCGAGCGGGTTAAGGCAGCCTTTGACCTGGGGCTCGATCGACTGCGGACAACCTCAGGGGATGAACGACGCAAGACTTTGGGAGATCAACTCTTGAGTCTGGTACGCTACGCGACGGCCATCGATCCCCGGCTGGCGGTGCAATGGGTGGGCCAGCTGATCGGCATCGTGCTGGATCATTCAGCCCTCGCCCCGCTCTTGCCCGAGGTCCGCTGCCTGGGCGAGCAGGTAGTCTCTGCCACGGGCGGCGGCGTTTACGTGCTCGAAGCCATCAGCCCCTCGAAGGACCGGGTCGTGAGTGAAGTCTTGAAGCGCTACCAAGTCCGGGTTGAACTTCCAACCCCCTTGGCCCCAGTTCCGGATCTTCAGCATCTTCAACAGAGTTTGAATGAGGAATTCCCTTGGTTTCTTCGCGTGACCGACTGGGTGATCCGGCAGCTCTCGGCCCGCGCCTTGGGGCGAGGCTATTTTCAGTTGTCGCCCTTGCTCTTGCTTGGGGATCCCGGCCTCGGCAAGAGCAGCTATGTCAACCGGCTCGGCCAATTATCAAAAGTCCCGGTGCAATTGATCAGCCTCGGCGGCAAAGCCGATGCGCGCGATCTGATCGGCACCGCCCGCGGCTGGGCCACCGGGCACCCCAGCCGACCGCTGACCGTAATTCATGAGGGCGGGGTCGCCAATCCGATCATCACGCTGGATGAGATCGATAAGCCCGGCTCCGCCACCCATAACGGGCATCCGTGGGATGCCCTCCTGAGCTTGTTTGAGCCCGCCACCGCGGCTCGCACTTTCGACGAGTTCCTGGGCGGGCACGCCAATTTGTCGTTCATCAGTTGGATCAGCACGGCGAATTCGATCAGGCTCATGCCGAGCGCCCTGCTCAACCGGCTTGAGGTCATGACCGTACCGGCGCCGCAACGCGAGCATTATCCGGCGATTGTGACCCGATGCATCGAGCAATACCGGGAGCGGAACGGCATTCCGCGCGAACTGATGCCGACGCCGACTCCATCGGACTGGCGGTGGTTGGAGCGGTACTACACCAGCCCTCGGACGGTGCGGCGCGCGGCCGAACTCTGGCTCGAGCAGCGCCTGGTCCAGCAGCTGATAGAACGGCCCCGCCACTGACAACAACCCGGAAGTCATCGAAGAGGGGCCGGATGGTCCGGCCCCCTGATTTCAATCTCTGTCGACC
>NZ_JBDIVO010000254.1:0-6869 GCF_039794385.1 Methylocaldum sp.
CTGAATACCAGGGTAAACACCAGCATCGTGAGCAGCGGCCGGACCAGCGCCCACGCGACTCCGAAGACCGTCTGTTTGTAGCGCACCAGCACGTCGCGCCATGAAAGAAACCAGAGCAGTTCACGGTACTGCCAAAGATCCTGCCAATAATGTGCGGCGCGATGGTCCGGCCCGATGACCGTTTCGGCGGCGCCGTCATCCATTGGCGGAGTTCCGGGTTTGCTCGACGGTGCCGGAACCCTCCAGCAGTCCGTGATCGCCGAAGCCGGCGGTGTCACCTGCCCGGGCAAGCTCGGCACGCAGGTGGGCGATTTCCTTGCGGAGAGCCTCGTATTGCGACTCTTTCAGCCGCAGGAACTCCGCCGTCACGCGCGACTTTTCCCGGATACCCTTGCGGGTCAGGCAGTAGAGGTAGCCGCGCTTGCTCCGACTGCCGCGGGAGCTTCCTGCATTGAGCATTCCGCTTTCGGCCAGGGCCTTGAGGCAGGAATTCACCTTGCCCAGACTGACACCCAGCGCGGACGCAAGCTTGCGTTGGCTGAACGACGAATTGCGCTCGAGAAGGCTTAGGATGCGGTATCCGTGCTCGTCCATCCCGACTATGTCTGGATGCCCTGTTTCACGAATCGGCCCACGATCCGCGATTCCCGGCAAAGTAGCGATTAGTAATTTGAATTTATAAGATTTTTATCGTTCATGGAATGAACGATGCGGTATTTAAGCGGATGCGCAGGGTATTTGCAAGCCGGGATCATCGGGTACCTGCACATCGTCACGTTCCATAACGGGCAGGCAACCGGCGAGGCGGCCGACGGGCCACGTTATCCGGCCCGGACCCCAGGTCGCCTGCCGCGGTTCAGCGGCCGATCAGCGCGCGGTACCACGCCGCGGTGGCGTGCAGCCCCTCGTCCATAGAAAACGGCGGCGTCCACCCCAGCTCGCGCCGAATGCGGGTGTCGTCGACGGCGAGCGATCCCAGCAACCGCTCCACGGCGTCGCCGCGCCCCACCAGGCGGCCGGCCAGGCGCAGCACGCCCGCCGGCACCGGCAGCAGCCGCGCCGGCCGGCCCAGGGCCCGGGCGATGCCGCGGATCAGTTCCGGCGTCGAGATCGGCTCGCCGTCGGCGACGAGATAGGTCTTGCCCGCCGCCGCCGGGTGCTCGAGGCAGGCGACGATGGCGCTGACCAGATTGCCGACGTAAACGAGGCTGCGCCGATTCGCCACCGCGGCGAGCGGCAGCGGACAGCCGCGGTCCACGGCTTTCATCAGGGCCAGGAAGTTGGCCTTCACCCCGGGTCCGTACACCAGCGGCGGGCGAACGATGACCAGCTCGAACCCACCAACGGACGCGAGCCCGTTCAGTACCTGCTCGGCCCGCCACTTGGACACGGCGTATGGATCGGCGGGGCGGGGCGCGTCGCTCTCGCGGAAGGCCCCGCAGCCGCTGTCCTCCCCGTGCACCTTGAGCGTGCTCAGAAACACGAACCTCCGCGTTCCGAACGCGACTGCCGCACGCGCGAGGCGCTCGGTGCCGGCGCGGTTGACTTCATCGTATGAAGCGCCGGCCACAAGGGGCTCTTTTCGCAACCCGTGGACTTGGGCCGCGAGATGGACGACAGCGTCCATTCCGGCGAGTGAACTGCTCCAGTCTGTCTGTCCGGAAACTTCGCCGACGGCAATAGCTTCAACGGCAGATCCCGATCCCGTGACCGTCGTATCCACCATTTGGCGCACCGCCCTTCGGACAAAATGGCCGCGCGCGGCAAGCTCGCGAACGAGGGCGTTACCGACGAAGCCGGTCGCGCCAGTCAAAAGTACACGCATAATCTGCAGTCCATGTCCGCGGCGTCACCGAGTGATTCGTGGGCCGCCACTGGAGAGCCGGAAACCGCCATCTGCGATAATGCAGGCAACGGAAAAGGGTGCAAGCCTGATCAGAAAACACCATGCCTGAGAACACCGATCCTGAGTTTCGCCCGCAGCCTGCGGCGTTCGCATCGCTATCGATCGTGAGTCATGGCCAAATCGGGATGGTACAGAATCTCCTTGCCGATGTTGCCGAGCACGTGACGGTTCCCGTGGAGGTATTGCTTACGTATAACCTGGCCGAGCCGGAGATCGACCGGGGTGCGTATCCCTTTCCGATGCGTCTGCTGAGTAACCCGCGACCGCGGGGATTCGGAGCCAACCACAACGCCGCTTTCCGTGAAAGCCAGGGTGATTGCTTTTTCGTGGTCAACCCGGATGTCCGTCTTCGCAGTGATCCGTTTCCGGCGCTGATCGAGCAGTTATGCAATGATGCCATTGGCGTGGTTGCCCCGAGAGTGATTAACGCGGCAGGCGCCTTGGAGGACAGCGCACGTCGTTTTCCTACCCCCGCCTCCATTTTCCTCAAGGCGATCGGCTGGCGGAGAGCCGGGGACCCTGATTACGCCATCGAACAGTCTCCAATTGACGTGGACTGGGTCGCAGGCATGTTCATGGGCTTCCGCCGGTCTGTGTTCGCTGAGGTCGCCGGCTTCGACGAAGGCTACTTCCTGTACTACGAGGACGTTGATCTCTGTGCCAGATTACGTGCCGCGGGTTATCGTATCCGGTTCGACCCCCGCGCCACTGTGCTGCACGAGGCCCAGCGGGCGAGCCACAGGAAGCTCCGTTATTTCTACTGGCATATGAGAAGCATGGCCCGTTACTTTTTAACGACGGGCCGATCGGCGGCGCGGCGCTAGCTAGCAGGCGGATCCCGTAGGCCTTCGTTTCAACTCGCCGAACCCGTCGCAAGCGCGACGCCCGGCAGCAGCGCCCAGCGGAAGACGCTCGGAAAGTAAACCTCTCCGATAGACGGCGTCCGAATTTCGCCCATGGCACGACCCGCCTTCGCGACGCTGGAGGCCATACGCGTATCCCATATCAGCCTGTCCCACGTCTTGGCTCTAAGATAGGGCTTCCCCGCGAAATCGCGGAAAAGGCGTTGCTTGTCGGCGACGACGCGCCCGCTTCGGAGGTTGCGGGCCGTCTGCTGTCCCTCATGCACCCGGATGGAGCACAGCGGCTCTGCAATGAATGCGAACCGCCCCTTCTCGAGCAAATGAAACCACATCTCCAGGTCCACCGCCTGGTTGTACTCTAGCTCAAAGCCGCGTACAGCGTCGGCGCGGCGGAACATTACCGCCGAAGGCTCGCCGATTGCATTACCACGAAAGAAGCAGCGGCTGATTACATCATGCCCATTAATGAATACATCTTGCCTGGAAAAGCCAACGCGCTCGACAACTTCACCCGCCGATGAAATCCGATACCGCGACGAGCCGACCAGGACGATGTCGGGCGCACTCTCCAATATCCCCAGCATCCGCTCGACGCAATTCGGACTCAGAAGATCATCAGCGCAGAGGTACTTCACGTAAGGCGATGATGACAACTCCAAGCAGCGATTGAAGTTGCCGGTCATACCGATATTGGTATCGTTAACCGCCAGGCGTACGCGGTGATCCTGTCGCGTGAAACGGCGAGCAATCTTGGTCGTCTCGTCCGTCGATGCATTGTCGACGACCAGAACCTCCGTGTCCGTGAAAGTCTGCGCGAGCGCTGAGGCAATCGAGGCATCAAGATAGGGCGCCGCGTTGTAGGCCGGAATGCAGATGGTTACCAAGCTAGGTCGCATTTTTCGTCGCCGAACGCGAGCGGCTAACTGGATCCCGTATGGGTCGCTTCTATCTACGGTGTCGGCGCGATCGAACGTTCAGGGGAAACAAAGGGCACCGTCGCCTTAACTTACGTGGCACGCACGCGACGCCGCCAATCTGACGGCGCATCGAACGCCTCCTCGTGCGATCTAGCAAGCTCGAGGATGTTCTTATGGGGGACCAAGTGACGTTTCGAGTCGTACCGAGGATGAGATGAGTGTACCGCCTCCAACACCAACCGGACGCTATAGTTCCAGAATCGCTTGGGCATCAGACGTCCAAATGTCCTGTCAAGGAGACCAATAGCGCGCCATAGCACCGCCTCAAGCGGACGCGCGTACTCCCGCACGATCCCCGAAAATTCATTTGAAGGAAGTGTTCGCCATAGGTATCTGAACTGCATGAAGCGGTACCGCCAGTATGCGATACGAATGTCCTCCGACTCGCCAAAATTACGCTTCAGAGCAACCATAGCGAGAAGCCAGGACGTGTTCATGTTAGAACCCGGCAGCAGGATGTCCTGCGCAAGCCTGGCCAAGTCTGGGTCGGCGACGTTCTTCAGGAACGCCTCCCCCTCGTGCTCCCTTCGATTGAAGTAGTAGTAGCCAAAGGATCTGGGGCTAATTCCGATGGCGACGAGGGCCCAAGGACAGACAACGATGCGATCTGCTGTCCACATCAATGCGTTGGTAGCATAGTAGTCGGGATACGGAGACTGGAAAAAGTCCCCGACTTCACGAAGCCTATTGACGATCGTCTTGCTCACGAACGAGTGCTGCATGTTGTAACTATAAGCTATCCGAAAACTAGCTGCGTCCTTCACGCATTGCTTCGCGACCGATTTCTCCAAGACGAAAGGCTCAGTCTCTCCAGTGAGAAACTTGCAATAACCATACTGAACGAAACCTTCCTCAAAACCAGGCATTACTCCCGGGTAAGCGAACTGGATCGCTTCTGTATAGAGAACGTCAGGAAAGCCGTTTGCCTCAATGATGGATGCGGCTATCGACAAGCAACTATGCATCAAACAGTCATCGTCCCCGAGCATGATGATGTAATCTCCAGACGCCTTTTTTAGCGCAAGATTCCAATTTTCGGTAACGGGAACTACTTCTTCCGTCCTAATATAAGTAACTCTGCTGTCAGCCAATGACTGAACAAAAGCGTGAACGTCGCTATCGGAGGCGTTATCGGCAACGATCAATTCCCAGTCGCCGTAATCCTGATCAAGCACAGACTGAACTGCGTACCTCAGGAGCTCAAGCCGGTCTCTTGTGGGGATGAGCACCGAGAACTTCATCCAATGGACTTTCTAAATATCGCTGTGTAGGCGGCTCCCTTACCCTCGATGCCCTCGAACGGCGCGGCGGCAAGTCCAATCAATCGGCCAATGGCCCTGAACGGCCGATCTAGAGCGGAAATTGGGGAAAGATTTGATGCCCCAAATACCCAACCAAAGCGGTTCCAGCCGACTCCTCCTGGGTCGCGAGTTGTCAACTCGACGAGTTCCAGTCCAAGACGGCGCATCCTGTGTACCAGCACCGCCGACGGAATGAGGAAAAGATGTCTAGGGGCATCAACGTGAACCCAACGCTTGCCCCAGATTTGAAACTGGATGGCTTGGGGGTTTGGGGTTGCGATTACTGCGATTCCCCCGGGCGAAAGTCGATCTTGAATCGCCTCAAGCATCTTCCAAGGATCAAGTAGATGTTCGAGAACATGCCAAAGCGCAATTACATTCGCGGGCTGCAGTGACCGCAGGGCCTCCGTTTCGGTTGCGCTGTTCAACACCTTAATTCCAAGAGCGGATCGCAGAAAGTTGGAGCAACGCTGATCCATCTCAATCGCCTCGACATCATATCCTGCTTCCTTAGCGAGATAGCAGAACCCTCCAGTAGCCGGGCCGACCTCAATGACGCGCCCTTTTCTGACGTGTCTTCTAACAAGCTCGATCTTGTATGCCTCATGCTTGGCGTTCGCCGCCAGAGCTTCATGAGTTGCCGGCAGGTCGTAATAGCCTTCAGGGTAATAGGGCGCCAAGCTCTTCGGAACGGGGTGGAGGAAGATTAGCGAACAGCTTCCGCATTCATGGTAGAAAAATGTCGCGTTCGTTAGTTTGCGGTTTAGATCCCCGGTGCTGAAGCAAAGAACGGACGGCGCTCCACATTGCGGGCATTTGACCTTAAGCTCGGAAGTCATGCAGTTAGTTCACTCGTTCGCGTGTGGCATGTAGCGAGACCCCGTGACCCCCATGCGTACCAGGTGAACATTTGCTGCATGCGGGGTTCTGCTGCAAGATAGCCACGTGTTTGATTGTCTGCAATTAACAAGTTTTCTTGCCGCGAAATCCAAAAGGTCCGACTATCCATCCATTCCTCCACTGGATAAGCCCTTCCGTCTCTTCCCACCACCAGAATCTGTTTTCCGCCTTTTCGAATCTGTGCCGTCATGCTGTGCTTTCCAGACTCGAAACTGTATGCGCATCGCTTTGTCAGAGTTACTTGTGGGCGTAAACTCATCATGAGGTCGCGTGCTAGAACAAATGCGTTCGTACGGAGATGCGGGTTGGGAAAGTCGGGGAATAAGAACCGTCGACGAATGACTGCTAACTCCTGCACCAACGGTACCTTGAGCAGTTGTTGCTTCCACTTTGGACGCGCTGGTACGAGGCTCGGGTCTGGGGCAGCGCGCCAGTCGGAATGGAACCCTTGATAAGACCCGGTCGCGCCAGCCACCCCCGCTCCGGGATGCCGAACGGCTCGAAGAAGGAACTCGAGCCATCCTGCGCCGAGGATCTCAGAGAACGAGTTCAAGAAACAGACATAATCTGAAGAGACTTGTCTTGCCGCTTTGAAGTAAGCGGTAATGTCGTACCCCCAGTCTTCCACAAACAGACGTTTATGGGGAACAGACGCCAGCCAGTTCGCGACGTCAGAATCAATATGGTTTCGATGAAAGCCCTTGAGAATGAATACAAGGTCATGCTCGAGACCAGCTGGCCAACGCTTGTACGACTCCAAAAAGCGAACGAGAGGGGCCGATCCATTCGCCGCGCGCACAAGGTGGAATACGCATACCCCCTTCCGATTCACACCCTAGCCCGCCAAAGTTGTCTCAATACCCATCGGCTATTCCGTAGGGAACTTATACTTCTTTCGTATATAACACTCCAGCGCTTCGCG
>NZ_JBDIVO010000255.1:0-6855 GCF_039794385.1 Methylocaldum sp.
GAGAAACGATCCGTGCGCGCATCACGCGACCCTGGGCATCGACTTCGTAGCAGTGCCAGAGAATGCCCTGCGGAGCTTCGGTACAGGCGAATCCGGTCCCGGCACGAGTTCGAGCCTCGACGTACGACGCCTGCGGTTCATAGCCGTCCAGCAGGCGAATCGCATCGGTTATCGCGAAATACACCTCCGCCGCTCGCGCCACAATACTGTGGAAAATGTTTCGGCTGGGAAAAGCGATGCCGGTTTTGCGCAGAGCCTCGGCCACCGGACCGGGCAACAGGTCCCGGTTCAGGTTCAGCCGCGCTAGGGGCCCCGCGAGATAAGGCCTTCCCTCGATCAATGAATAATCGGTCTTGGAATGCGGATCCCGGTGCACTTGGAAATACCTTTCGAAACTCTCGACGGCTATGTTCAAGCCGGTACTGGAAACGATGGTGCCGCCACACATCGGGTACGCATCCGGATGCCGCAGGGCCACGTTGATGAACGCCTGTTCGCTGGCAGGCAGATCGATGGCGCCCGTCCAAGCCACCAAGGCCTCCGCTTCCGGCAAGGCGGCGCGTAGCCGCTCGACCAATTGCCTGACCTGGGCCTTGGACGGCACATGGTGAAATCCGCCGATGCGGACTCCCGCCGCGCGGGAAGACGAGGCGTGAAACAGTCGGATCAACTCGCAACCCAGATTGTGCAGACGCAGTCCGCGACGCACTTCGTCCGGAAAGTCCCGAGACATTTCCGCCAGACTCGAAAACCCAAGGAAATCCGGGGCGGCGAGCAAGTGAATGTGCAGCGAATGGCTCGCGATCCACTCGCCGCAGCACATCACCCGCCGCATCGCCTGAATCCAGGCTGTCGGACGGCAGTCCAAAGCCGATTCGAGTCCTTGCACGGCGCTCATTTGATAGGCTACGGGACCGGTCCCGCAGATGCGCGCCAGCGTGTCGGGCACGTCGAAACATGCCCGTCCTTCGAGAAATGCTGAGAGCAGCCGGGACTGCTCGAAGATGTGAAGCGCAAGGCTTTCGATCCGCGCGTTGCGGATGCGCAAGTCCAGGATGGCATCCCCGTCCAGCCGCGCGGGTCCGGATCCGGTATCGACAGCTTGTTGTTCACTCATGAATTCGATTGCCATCGCCTTGCTACCTCGTAAAAAGTGATGGCGATCGATTTAAGCGGAGACACATGTTTCGGCTAGGTTCACCCTCCCTGCAAGCCAATTCCGGTAGAAACGCCGCGGCGGAACTTCCGCGCGAGCGACCGCATGCCCGGCGGTCCTCGACGATACCCCCTTGTCCGGTGCCAAAGCGCGCAAGCCTCGCTCGAAAGCAGTTCGACGCGAAAGCGCCGTGACCGCTCATCGCCCCGCTCCTCCGAAAAAACCGGGAACGGAAAAAGATCGCAAAAAAACCCTTCTTGGCAAAAACAGCGACCGAGGGGCCATGTCACACTCCCTGTAACGTCCATGAAAATATCCGTTCCGGTCATCGACCGGGTCGCGGCAAACCGAAGCACGCCAAAAGGCTCCATCGGAGCGGAACTAGGTTACTACCGCCGCTCCACCTTGCATAGAACTCGTTTCGAAAACCGATTTGAAAGCGTCACACCGGCATTCATCCACGGCTACACTTTTAAGATCGAAAACCCCAAAAGGCCCCCTCACTCATGGCTCGTGTCATCGCCATCACCAGCGGTAAAGGCGGCGTCGGCAAAAGCAATCTGGCCGTCAATCTGGCCTGCGCGCTGTCGGAGCACGCGGAAAAGACCTGTCTGTTCGACGCCGATACCGGTCTCGCCAACGTCAATGTGCTGCTGGGCGTACATCCCGAAGCCACTCTCGCCGACTGCCTGAAGGGGCGAAAGCGTCTGGACGACGTCATACTCCGCTACCGCGAGAATTTCCACATCGTTCCCGCCGCATCCGGCATCGCGGAGTGCGCCAATCTCGAACCGGAGCAAAGGCACCGGCTGATTCTCGGCCTGGCCGATCTGGATTCGAGCTACGACTACATCCTGATCGATACGCCGGCCGGCGTGGAAAACAACGTGCAGGATTTCTTGCTGGCGGCGGGCACGGCGATTCTGGTCATCACGCCGGAGCCCACGTCGCTGACCGACGCCTTCTCGCTGATCAAGATCCTGAAAAACCGCGAGGCCGAGATCGATTTTCACGTGCTGGTCAACATGACCAAAGACCGCGCCAGCAGCCTGGAGGTGTTCAACCGCTTTCGGGGCGCGATCAAGAACTACCTGGGCTTGGACGTCGATTATCTCGGCTATGTGCCGCTCGATGAGGCTCTGCTAGATGCCGTGAGCTTGCAGACGCCGGTGACGCAGACCCACCCGAGTTCTCCGGCGAGCTGGGCCATCAAACAGATTGCCGAAGTCATTCGGGAGCGGCTGCCGGCCACAGGGGATGCATCGAACTTCAGCCGCTACTGGGACAAGGTGGAAACCGATCTGTCCCGGCAGGCACCGGAACCGCCGGTCACGGACGCTGACGGCAACCCGGATCGACCGCCAAGCACGGAGAACGATGCGCCTGCGGCCGAGCGCGCGCCATTCGTCCCAACGCCGACGCGCGAGTCCATAGAATCCCAGATCGAAACCTATCTCAAACGGTTCAGCGCTTTTCCGTTCGATACGATTCAAATGCTTTATCGGGATCTCGAAGTCAAGGGATTTCCGGAAATCGATTTAAAAGAGATTTGCACGACGCTGGAAGCCATTTACGAGCGACGCTACGAACGGCCGATCAGAAGTCCCGACAGCACGATCGTTCAGTTGCTGGCGAACGTTCGCGGGTCGGACGAAAAGATCCGCCAACTCGCGGAATTCCTCAGATCAAGCTACGAGCGGCAGTTCGGATGCAAACTGATCGATCCTCTGGTCGAGATGGAACGCTGGATTTCCGAGGAGGCTTTCACCGAGGCGGATTTCGAGCGCTTGCTCGAGAAAGCCCGAGAATGGTTTCGAATCCGCTTCGGGAAACCCTACGCGGACGAAAAGGACCGGCTGATCGAACAGCTTAGAATCGAGATCGGCGCCTTGGGGGAGCGGGAAGCGGCGCTGCAAGCCAGCGCCGAGATCCTGATGGAAGCCTTGCGACCGGTTCGGGATTCCAAAATGCGCTTGGACGAACTAGCGCAGCGAAAATAAAGCCCATTCTCGATCCTGTTAGCCTTTGCCTAACAGGAATCCCTTCCCAATCGCAACGCAAACGTCGCTTTAGTCGCGACCTTTCCCGACACGACGAATCGTCGGCAAAGGATTGCCGACCTACAAATCTGTGTCGCCAAGTAGGTCGGGAATCCTTTCCCGACGCAACGGATGTGTCGGCAATGGATTGCCGATCTACAAGAGCTTATTTCGGCCTATACACCGGCGCGGCGCCGATAGAACTTTAAGCGATCACAAATCCAGCGCATTCAGCAAGTCGTTGGCTTTGGCGTCACGCTCGCCCAGCGGTTTCAGATCGAACCGGGTTTCGATGAATTTCAGGATCGATGTGCCGTCATAGAAGGTGTGATCGACATACCCGCGCTTGGCGAACGGGGAAATGACGATGGTCGGCACGCGGTTGCCCGGTCCCCAGCGGTCGCCCGGAGGCGGCGGGACATGATCCCAAAACCCGCCGTATTCGTCGTAAGTGACGATGATCACGCTGTTCCGCCACAGCCGGCTTTGTTCGATCTTGCGGATCACCGCCACCGCCTGCATCTCCCCGGCCAGAAGATCGGCATAGCCGGGATGCTCGCTATGGGCTCCTATGGGCTTATAAAAGGAAACCGCCGGCAAATTTCCTTTTTCGATGGCCTTCAATAAATCCGTTTCGTCCTTGAGATGCCTGGCCCTTTCGCGGGTTCCCTGGGCGTAGCGCTCGAAATACGCGAATGGCTGATGATGGTACTGAAAACTTTCGTCGGCTTTCCCTGCGATCGCATCATTCCAGCCGCCGGAATACCACGCCCATGAAATCTTTTTCTCCGACAGGCGATCGCCGATCGTGGGGAAAGTTTGCGGCGGCAAAAGCCGGCGCGGATCGGTGATCTTCGGGCTGTGAGGCGTCTGCATCGTCTGAATGGTGTTCACGGCGTAGCCGTCGGGCGTAAACACGCCGTCCTTGATCAACTCGCCTTTCTCGTTCAAGACGACGATCGATTCGGCCGGCGGGTCGTCGTGATGCGGCGTACAGACGCAGACCAGCCAAAAATGATTCAAGAGCGACCCGCCGAAAGCGGCCTGAAAGAAACGATCCGCCAGCGTGTATTTTTCTGCGTACTCCCACAACGGAAGCTTGCGGCCGTCGTAATAGCCCATGGCCAGGCCGCCGGCATCCGACACGGCCGCGAAACGATCCATGCGCCCGCCGTTGATTTGGGCCTGGTGTTGATAAAATCGATGTAGCGGATCGCCGATTTTTTGATCGATCGCAACATACTGGCTGATCTCGAACGGACGGTTCGGCAAATCCGAAGGAAAGCGCTCGTCGGGCACAGGCGGCTTCTTTTCGGTATTCATTACCCTGGGCAGGGTGGCGTAGACCCCGCCTTGACGATCGGTCTGCCGCATCGTTTCCTCCGGCGCATTCGCCAATCCGTCCGCTCCCGGAAACAGTCCGTAGAGATTGTCGAAGCTGTGGTTCTCAAGATAAATCACCACGATGTGGCGAATCCGGTCCAATCCTGGGTTCCGGCTCGATTTGGCCGAAGCAGATAAGGGCGTCGAGAGAATCAGAAATATCAGGAGGACATTCAGGCAGGCTGTTTTTTTCATCGCGGATGTTCGAAAGACTTAAGTCGCTGATGCCGTCAAATTCGTAACCGGTTATTTTACGCAGTCCAGCGTTACGTCGCGTGACAAATCCGCTCAGACTGATGCCCAAGCCAAATCGCCCGAGTGCCCGCAGCGATAGAAACATGACTGTCAAAGTCGATAAGCAGCCGACTCGGCCCGTGATCCTGATCGGAGCGAGCAATCTCGCACGGGCCTTTCCCTTGGTCGTGAACGGTCTGCGAGCGGGATTGCGGGAGCCTTTGGACGTGCTGGCGGCGTTCGGGCATGGCCGATCTTACGGGCTCTGGAGCCGGATGCTGGGCCGAACGCTTCCCGGCATCGTCCGGTGCGGGCTGTGGACCGCTCTGCGGAAACACGGTTCGGACAGTCTTCCACCGCTCGCGGCCGTGACCGATATCGGCAACGATCTGGTTTACGGCGTCACCGTTCCGCAGCTGCTCGCCTGGGTCGAAGCCTGCCTGAACCGGCTGGCCGAGCAACGCGCCGAAATCGCCTTGATGGCCTTGCCGCTGGAAAGCGTCGAACGGCTTAATCCCTGGAAGTTCGAATTGTTGCGCAGGACTTTCTTCCCGGCGCACCGAATCGCGTGGCCGGTGCTGTTCGATCGTGTGAACCGCTGCCAGGAAGAAATGCGGCAGCTCGCGAGGGTATACGGCATCCGCTTGATCGAGCCGCCGGCCACCTGGTACGGCTTCGATCCGATCCATATGCTGCGCCGCCGGCAGCCGGAAGTCTGGCGCGAATTGTTTTCACAGTGGCCGGCCTGGGATCGGTCCGCTTCCATTGCCTATCCGCCCTTGGCGGAGTCGATCCGCCTGCGCGCGATTCGTCCCGCCGAACGCTACCTGTTCGGCCATCGACAAATCACTTCGCAGCCGGTCCTGAAGCGGAACCGGTTCAAGCTTTCGATGTACTGAGGGCAAAAAAACGGGCTCCGCGGAGCCCGTTCGTGGATGGGTCGGATCGGAAAGTGTCACTCTTTGCCGATCTGGTAAATCTCTTCTTCGTCGTCCTCGACGATCTTGCCGGTCGCGGCGTCGACTTCCATCTTGACCTCCTTGCCATCGGCGGTCTTGATGTCGAATTCATAGGACGCATCGCCGTTGGACTCGATCTCGTATTCGGTCTCGACGATCTCGCCCGGATGCTTTTCGAGGGCGATCTTCTTGGCTTCCTCTTCGCTGATCTTCATCTTGGCCTTGAACAGCGGATCGTCGGCGCTATCGACTTCCTGTTCCTCCTCGGTAATTTTTCCCGTGTTGGCGTCGCATTCGTATTCCCAGTCCTTGCCGTCCGTGCCGGCGATCTCGAATTCATAGGTAGGGGCGCCACGCTCCTTCTTGAACTCGAGCTTGACGACCTCTCCGTCTTTCTTGGCCAGCGCCGCCTCCAGGCATTTTTCCATGCTGACCTTGGTTTTCGGCATTTTGATTTTTTCGGCGAATGCCGCGGTCGCTCCCAAGGACAAAAACAGTGCGGTGAATGTTGTTATTGTGATGCGTGTTTTCATCGTTTGCCTCCGTTGGCTTCTGGCGGGAACATCGGACTCCCTAGAGATTTTGATTCAGCGATCCGCGTTTGTTCTTCAAATCGGATGCCGGATTCGAGTATAAGAGCCTTCTTATTCATTAACAATAACATGCCGTACCCCCTACATCCGGTAAGGGACTCTTTTCGGTACCCGCGTCGCCGCTGATCGGCCGGCGCGTGTTCGACTCGCGTCGAGAATCCAAGCTATCGCACGAGCAGGTGAAACCGCCTACATTCGGGATATCGCCCTTCAGCGCTCCTCGAGCCTGAATTTCATCGTGAGCGTGGCGCGCTGGGCCACGGCGCGGCCTTCGCTGAAGGCGGGCTTGAAGCGCCACCGCCGGATCGCCTTGAGCGCGGCCTCGTCGAATACCCGCTCGGGGCTGGCCGCCACCACCCTCGCCGCGCTCACCGTACCCGAAGGGCTGACGTCGATCTCGATCCGCACCCAACCCTCGATTTTTTGCGCGCGGGCTCGGGGCGGATATTCCGGCAATACACGGGAGAGTACGACCAGATCCCCGGCGCCGG
>NZ_JBDIVO010000256.1:0-6811 GCF_039794385.1 Methylocaldum sp.
CTTCGCCGATAATATCCCGGCGAAACGAGCTTGCAGGCTGCCGACGCATCTCCGCGGGAGCGGTCACGACGACGCCGGATTTTCCTATCCGCCTTTGGGCGGGGAGTTCCGGCGTTCTCGCCGTCAGGCCGGCCGTTCATAACTCCAGGCGCACGCCGGCTACGGGATTCATGCCCCGCGCATCCGCTCCGGAGCCGGGTTCCCGGTAGTTCTTGTCCAGCCTGTTCTCCAGGTCCATCTGTGACGCCCGGTGCCGATTCGGCTACCGGCGGGCGCGCAGATTCAGGGTTGCCCGGCTGGCTCGGAAACAAACCGTGCGGTCCTTTATTGATCAGGCCCGTAAATACCCTCCTGGTATTTAGGGCCGCCGCCCAAGCCGGTACACGCCCGGCCTGGGCTCACGCGGCTTGTCGCCGCGCCGGGGCATCCCTGCCCCGGATTAACCCGACCTATATTTATAGGCCGGGTTAATAAACACCTATCTTCGGTGCTGAGAGCCGATCAATTCGTTGTATGCGCCCGGCCGCGAAAAACCGCGGCCAAACCGGTGGCCATCAGCCATAACGCGGAGGGCAGCGGGACCGGAGCGACGGTCGCGGACGACACGTTGGCCGTCAACGCATTTCCGTCCGCGTCGCCGAGTGCGTTGACGGCCAGTCTCAATGGGCTGCTGCCGGCTTGCCGGAAATTAAAATTAACTACCGCCAGGGTAAAACTGTCGGCCTGCAGGGTATTCAAGTCCTCCGGCGAATCAAAGGACAGTTCGAACAGGTTCAGCACCCCGCTACCGCTTGACCCGACCGAAGTGACGTTTGCCCCGAAATCGAGAACATCCAGTTCGTCCCCTAGCACCGGATCGCCGAAACTGGTACCGACATATTCCAAATGGCTGCTATCGAAATTGAGATCCAGATCGTAGCTGCCTAGCGAGGGCGCTTCGCCGGCGCCTAGTCCGGATATCGTGATGCCGACCGCGACCGACCACCCGGTTCGGCCCACCGGCATGACCCCCAGTGTGATCGCGGACTCGGCGAGTCCCGATGCGGACAGCAACAGCGCAGCTATTAAAGGCTTACAGTAACGGTCGAGCATCTTGATAGTTTCCTGTTAACGAGTTCCTTGAGGGAAAGATTTCGGGAAACTCCGATCCGGTTCTTGGCCAAGTTCAGGACGAACGATCGCTCGTCGACGACGCGAACCATGGGCAGAAACCGGGTTTTCCGAGTTTCCGTCGATGGATAGGGCGAGGTATCCATGCCTCACTCGGCTGCGCACCGAGGACGGGTACACGACAAGGTCAGCTTGCGGGCATCGAGCGCGTCGATCGTACCGTTCTTGTCGATATCGCGGGGATCGTCCGGACCGGACGCGGATTGATTCCGCACGGCGAGGATCAGGTCGATATCCAGGCGATCGATATCCCCGTCGCCGTCCAGATCGCCGGCCAGCGGGGTCGTTTCGCACGAATCGGGAATATGATCGGCATCGGCGTCACCGGCCCGGCCTTGTTCGATATCCAGAACGTCCGACACGCCGTTTTCGTTGCAGTCCGGAAACACGTTCAGATAGTACACGTCCTGCTCGCCGTTGAAGGTTGCGGTATAGGCAACGCTTGCGCCGTCCCTCCTGGAAACCAGGGTCGAATAGTCCCCCATCTTTTGGGAAGCGTGCGGATAGCCGATCGTGGTATCGAAAGGCTGGCTGACCGGAACGTTTTTGCTCCACGTTGCGCCGCCGTCCCATGAATACGCGTAATACAACCGCGAGACGTTATAGCTGCCGCTATCGCGCGTGTCGTACCAAACGGCATCGATGCGCGAGTTCGGAGCTACCCCCATCATGCCGAACCATTGCCACGAATCTTTATTGGGTTCGTCGTCGTTGACCCTGATCGGCGCCGACCAGGTCTCGCCGCCGTCGCTGCTTCGGACGAATTTGATGTCCAGATTGTCTTCGCCGGGCGGATCCACCGTCGCCAGCACATAGACCTTGCCGCGCAACGGCCCGTTGGATCGGTCGACGTCGACTTGAACGTCGCCTATGGGACCGTACCGATTCGGATTGTTTCGAAAATTGAATAAAGGAGCGGGACCGCCGATATCCAGGATCTGCGTCGTAAAGGTGGGTATCGAATCCGGATCTCGCGCGTCCAAGGACTTCGAGAAAATGTGCTGGTAGTGGTTTCGATTCTGGGTCTCTTCGTCCCATTCACTGGGTTCGAGCCGTCCGGCGATATACAACTCGCCTTCCGGCCCCACCGCCATGGTGCCGAAACTCGGGTTACCGGGAATCCCCACCGGCAGTTCGAAGCTCGCTCCGCCGTCGATGGAACGGGTGAAACAGTAGTCATCGCCGGTTTCGCGCCAGTTGACGTAGACATGGCCATCGCCGATTCCGCCGCTACGGTCTACCGCGAGCTGGCCTTTGTCGCCGCCTCGTCCGTGGGCGAATACCGGTTCTTGCCAACTGCGCCCGCCGTCGGTCGACTTGATGACTTGAATGTCTTCGATATAGATGCCTTGCTCGTCGAAACGCAGACTCTGAAAGTAAAAGTTCCCCTGAGCATCCACATCGATGACCGGATTGCTTCGGCCTTGTCCAGGCGTCAACGATCCCGGAAAGGTCCAGCTGGAACCGCCATCCTGGCTATGCGCCCAGCCGCCTTGGCGAAAGGAGGACTGCACGGAGTCGAACTGACGCCAGGCGATGACGATGTTGCCGGGGTCCAGCGGATTGATCGCCATGGTGGGCTCGTTGGCCGCATCGCCGGTAATGTTTTGACCGGCCGCGTCGACGTTGACCTGGATGCTGATGTAAGGACCAAAAGCGGAATGCGTCGCTGCGGCGTCGGCGCATGCGAACGCCAGTATCCATCCGGACCACACCGCGGCATGCCGTCCCGGATGTGGATTGCGTAAACCGGACCGTATCATGCGCGGTAACTCCGGGATCTGCCGAACAGGCCGAATCCGGCGAGACCCGATACGAACAGCCACACCGCGGCCGGAACCGGTACCACGGTGGTTTGAAAACTGAAATCGCCGACGATCGCGCCCACGGTGCCGCCAAAATGCTCCCATCCCGGCCCGACCCCGAGTTCGCCCGACAGGGTGAACGAATTCGGGTCGAGCCCCATCGCCACGTTGAACAAGTTGAAGGATTCCGACCGGAAAGAATAATGGTTATAGAGCGTCCAGCCGGAGCGTCCGGTCTCGGCATCGATGTTGGCCGCGTCGAATTCCAGGGTGTAGTCTCCGGAGACGATGCGGTTGCTCGGCGATCCGGTATCGATCCGGAAACGGCTGACGCCGCCAAGACCGATCGCGCCGGTGACGCTGCCCGCGAAATCGCCCGGATCGAACGTCAACGTGGTCGGCTTGGTTCTCCGGCCGACCGGGACGTCGACGGTAGCGCCGTTGACGGCGAATTCGAGACCCGTGGCCGGGATTTCGCCGACGCCCGGCACTATATGATCTTCCAAAATTTGCGCGTTGTTGCGCACCGCCGCGGCTTGTGCATCGAAAAATTCCTCCAGATATATGGAAGGCGCATCGGTCGCGTCCAAGGAGACGGCGGCGGCCAGCGCATCCCGGTCCAGGTTCATGATCAATGCGCCGCCGGAAACGGTGGCGGCGGTCGCCGTTGCCGGAAGGAATGCCAACCATGCGGCTAGAAATGTCAAACAGGGTGCAAGAGTTTTGCCGAATCGCGAGAGTCGGTGGCGTGTAGTCATGAGGATAAGTCCGTAACAGGTCGAAGGTGGGAGCGTTTATCCGGCCGATTGGCCGGATAAACGCGATAGACGGCTCCCCGGGCGGCTCGGCAGCCCGGGTCGACGGCCTCTATTCGGCGATCAAGCGGATAAAGCCGCCTGGACCGACTTTCGGCGGGCGCCGGCCAGCAGGCTTAACAAGCCGCTGCCGAACAGCCAGACCGCTGCCGGCACCGGAACCACGGCAGGCGAAACCAGAGTGAAGGTAGCGGCTTTACCGGCGGAGTTCGAGCCGTCGCCGCCGAACAGGAAAGCGGTCATATTGGGTGACCACCAGAGTTCCCCGGTCATGAGCAATTCATCGCCATTGGTGGTAACGCTGATGTTGCGGGCATCGTAAGTGGACGTTCTGAAGCTCGTGTTGTTCCACAAGGTCCAGCCGCTGTTGACGCCGTCATTTCGACTCGCGTTGTATTCGAAGGTGTAATCTCCGGACGTCAATGTACCCGTGAAACTGCCACGGGTCATCACGACACCGTTCAACCCGATCTGGCCGTTGGCGATAAAGGCGGACGAGTCGACCAAAGCATCCTGACTGGCGTCCCAGGTCAACGTGGTGGGCTTGTTGGCGCGGCCGCCGGCGCCCGTTGGAATTCCGGTGCCGGTCAGATCGGCGGGATTGACGACGTATTCGAGCGTTGACGGCGCGGGGTAGGTGTTGGTGGGCACCGTTATGATATCCGCAATGGTCGAGTAAGTATCGGCCACCGCCTTGGGAAAGAAGTTCGCGACATAATATTCGGTTAGCCCGCCAGGACCGATGGTTAGTCCTTCCAACAGGTTGTTCGGGTTGGCATAGGTAACGCTAAAAGTTCCCCCGTGCAACACACCGGCATCGGCCGAATTGGCCATGATCAGGGCAGCCGCTGCGAGAATGGTCTGTCGGATCTGCATTTTCTTGACCCCAAATTTTTGCATGGATTTTTTCCTGTGATTTGAAACATCGAGAGGTTGTGCGGCAGGCTCGAGAAATCCATAGCCCTTGAATAACTCTCACAGGAGAGGCGGCCCGGCTGTCTTGAATACCAAGACCCGCGGCTTTCCGAGTCCGCCTCGCGGCGGAGGTGGCGAAGGCGTCTCGTCCCTGAGACCGATATCATCCTGGGCCAACGGACAGGCATGCGCCCAACCGCCAGTCGTCGCTGATAAGAACCGCCGAAATGACAATGACAATAAGGCTCGAAAACTGGCGTTCTTATCGGGCAAGTCAAGCTGCTAAAGCAGATACCGTGCCAGTGAGCAGGGGTATTCCGAGACTAACAAGCTGTAATTTGAAAATACCGGGGAACGGTGGAAGCAAAGCGTAATTTACCTGGGAACACATGCCAATTTACAGGCATGTCACGGGAAAGAGGCAGCGAGTATCAGTGCATTAACAAATGTATCGTTAATGCGTAGGTATCCCGGCGCCCATGGCGGATATCAATGCGCGACATACCGCATTATGTGGGGAGCAGGTTAAATGCCGCAATTCAATGCGCATGACATCATCATAATCTGTTGTCTTATTTGACATTAATCGTCTGTCCTGTGAAATCCCGCAAGGCTTAAGGCATACAACGTAATTATTCGATGGCAATCGACAAATACACCAGGGATATTCGGGACAAACTGCGTGATTCATGCTTTTGCGGGAATATTTCCCGATATTTGTAATCCATGGACTACGTTCAGCGGACCATGGATTATTGGACTTCGTCTGGGCCGCCAAATCAGCATCATTTGCCGGCCGCACAAACGGTCGCTGCGTGCTTGAAGATACCTTGGTTTCTTCGGTTCTCGTGCCTATCCTTCAGGACGCAGTCCTTCATCCGATCTCTTGTAGGCGATGTATGCCAAGCGTCGTTGAGCCAGAGGATGGCGGCCGTAATGGGGTGAGACGGTCACCTCGAAACCGGCGCCGGCGAGAAGACGTTCGATTTGGGCGCCGCCCAAAACGCCGATCCGGTGCCGCTCCTCGGAACGGCGGTAGCCGTGGCCGCCTTTCCTGAACACGGTAATGTCCCGAATCAACAGGTTTTCCTGCGGCTGTTCGGATATCTCCACCAACACCGCCCAATCCGGCCCTTTGCGCCAGGAGCGATAGTGCATGGGTTCGCCGTCCGAGCGGACAAGGATGTCGAATGCGAAAACGCCGCCTTTCGGCAGACAGGAAGCGATGTTCCGGAACAAGCGGTCAAGGCGCGCTTCCGACGGCGCTCCGTCGGCACAATAGTTCAGGGCTTCGCCCAGGGCCGTGACCGCGGCGCAAGGGCGGAAGTCCACATCGTACAGCGATGCGGTTTGAAACTGTGCTTCGGGCGCTGTACGCCGGGCCAGTTCGATCATCGGCGCGGAAACATCGACGCCCAAAACCGAATATCCGTGCTCCAGCAGTTTCCTCGCCCAGGTTCCGCTTCCGCAACCCAGATCGATTATCAGGCCGGAATCGAGACCCGTGGCGCGGAACAGCGCCAGCAACTCATCGCCGGCGGCATCCACCAGATCGGGGAAGCCGACGTGATGAACATAGGCGAGATCTTCCTCATAGAACGGCATCATCGTTTCGAAGCATTTTTTCGACTGGAATTCCGCCAACCCATGGGGCGGTCAAAGCCGGTCCATCCCGATGGGTTCGCCGTTATCGGCACGGGTTTTGGTCAATCGCCGTTCCGCGTCTGCTGCGGCGCTGTCCTTGCCCTGCTTTCGATACACCTCGGTCAGCGCCCAGAGCGCCCAGGCGTCATTCGGCGCTTCTCGGAGCGAAATATCGAGCTCCCGCTCCGCCCCCGCCAGATCGCCCTGGAGAAACCGCAGCGCGCCTACCGAACGGCGTATCGGGTAGTACCAGTAGGGCGGTTCCATATAGGGCAGCTTTTCCTGAAGCGCCGCCGCTCTTTCGAAGGCGGCGGCGGCGTTTCCGAGATCGCCTTCGGCCTGGGCGATGCGCGCCGAAAGCACGTCCTGGGCGATCCGAACAATGTCCGCCGCCGGGACGCCGGCTTCCGTCAATCCGGAAAAATCCGCCGTTTTGGCGATCCCGGTCAGGGCGTCGAGCTC
>NZ_JBDIVO010000257.1:0-6810 GCF_039794385.1 Methylocaldum sp.
TAAGCTTCGGCGAGGCGGTACTGGAAAAGGGAGAATTGAATCGGTCGAGGAAGGATCATCCGCTACAGATTGCCGTTTTAGGCCCCACGCAAGCGGGAAAAAGCTCGGTCATCAACTGGCTGCTCGAGAAGAAGCTTGCGGAAGTCAGTCCGCTAGCCGGTTTTACCGTTCATCCGCAGGGGTTTTGCATCAATCTCCCGCCCGACCGCGTGGAATGGATCGACGGCTATTTCCGGCAATACCAGCGCTGCCCTCGGGATGTGCTTCCGTCCGACCGCTACGACTGCTTCGCGCTACTGGAGACCGCAGCCGATGCGCGTCATGCCTTGAGCGGGTCCGTACTCTGGGATACGCCGGATTTCGATTCCGTCGATGCCGAAGAGTACCGGCAAGCCGTCCTGCGCGTGGCGGCCTTGGCCGACGTGGTCTTGCTAATATTGAGCAAGGACAAGTACGCCGACTTGTCGGTCTGGGAACTGATCGATCTATTGGAGCCGTTGTCTCAGCCGACCGTGATCTGCTTGAATAAAATCGAGAAAACGTCCTACCAGACTTTGGTCGGATCGCTCCAAGAGAAGTGGCGAAACGCCCGGCGGGACCCGCCTCCGCCCATCATTACCGTCCCTTATCTGGAAAACATTCAGGTCGACGACTTTGCCCTGCTGCACAGCGAGCGCACACAACTTCTCGGCGCCGTAGATCGGGCAATCGGGGAAGTCCGTCGCGAGCGGCACGCGAAGAATGCGAAGCATTTTGTCCAGGTTCATTGGCGCGACTGGCTGGCGCCGGTCAAGGCCGAGCACAGCCTCAAGACCGAATGGC
This sequence comes from Methylocaldum sp., assembly GCF_039794385.1. Classification (NCBI taxonomy): domain Bacteria; kingdom Pseudomonadati; phylum Pseudomonadota; class Gammaproteobacteria; order Methylococcales; family Methylococcaceae; genus Methylocaldum; species Methylocaldum sp. The sequence goes on from NZ_JBDIVO010000257.1 coordinate 823, forward strand.
ACAGCTTGGTCGATGAGGCCGTCCGCGACAGCCTGAATCTTTACAAGCGGGATTATCTCAACCATCCCCACCATTACGAGACATTCCAGCGAGCGCTGGCAGAACTCCTGACGCTGCTGGAAATTCCAGGCCTCGCGGGCACGCTGCTCACGGCACGCAAGATCGTGACCTGGCCGGTGCGGCAGATCGTAAAACTCGGCCAGGCCGTCGGCGGCCGTCGCCAGCAGAGCATCAGCGGCGAGGCTGCGATCCTGCACCAAGCCGCCGAACACCTGTTCATACGCATCAGCGAAACCATTCTTCTGAAACGCGACGACGATCCGTCCCGGCAAGCCTGGTGGAAAGAGATGGCAGGACTGCTCAGAACCACGAGACCGGTCCTGACGAACCGCTACGAATTGGCTGTCGACCAATATATTCGGGCGTTTCAACCGGAGATCGAGAAAACCGCGCACAGTCTGTACGATCGCCTGCGGGAACATCCCGCAGTCTTGAATGGCCTCAGGGCCACCCGCGTCACCACCGACGCTGCAGCACTGGCCGTGGCCCTGCATACCGGCGGCATCGGCGTGCAGGATTTCATCATCGCACCGGCCATGCTCTCGCTGACGACCATGCTCGCCGAGAGCGCGCTGGGGCGTTACATGAGCAAAGCGGCGGCCGACCTCAAGCAGAAGCAGTTCAAAGCCGTGGAAGCATTATTCGACAGAACCGTTCATGCCTATTTGAACGGTCTACCGGGGCAGATGGACACCTCCCGTCAGTTCAACATTTCCCCCGAGGCCATCGAGTCGGCCGAAGCGCAACTGGTTTAAGCCATGCAAATACCCTTCGAACAACTGCTGACGACTGCAAAGGGCTGGGCGGAAAAAGCCCAAGCCGAAGGATGGCTCACGTCAGGGGACATCCACGCCCTAAACGAAGTGGACATCGGAACGCCGGCGGCCCTGTTCGAAGCCGGCGCACACCGCCCCTTGGTTGCGGCTTTTTTCGGCGGGACCGGCGTCGGCAAGAGCACCCTGCTGAACCGGCTTGCCGGCCAGGGTATCGCCCGAACCGGCGTCGAGCGCCCGACATCGAGGGAGGTGTCCCTTTATCTCCATGACTCGGTGAAAATCCAACACCTCCCGAAGAACTTTCCCATCGACCGGGTGCGCACGGCCTATCACCACGACGACCGGCGCCGGCAGATCCTCTGGATCGACATGCCCGACATCGACAGCATCGAACAGAGCAACCGGGAACTCGTGCTGGACTGGCTGCCTCACATCGATGTTTTGATTTACGTGGTCAGCCCCGAGCGCTATCGCGACGATAAAGGCTGGCGCCTGCTGCAGGCCCACGGCGGCGAGCACGCCTGGCTGTTCGTCATGAACCAGTGGGACCACGGCCACCCCGCTCAGATCGAAGATTTCGCTAAACTGCTGACCAAGGCCGGTTTCAGGAATCCCATCTTGCTCCGAACCGACAGCCGCGAAATCGAAGGAGAGCGAAAACCCGACGATTTCGAGACTTTGCAGGCCATCCTCCAGGACATGGCCGACCGCCATGTCATCCATCAGTTGGAGATGCGGGCGGAAACCTTGCGCCTCGATGCGCTTCGGGACGCTTTGCACGATTGTCTCGAAAAACTCGGCAACCGCGACGGTTACGCCGGCCTGGAACCGAATTGGTCCGGGATCTGGCAGGAAATGCACGATGATTTGATGAAGGGCTTGGAATGGCCGATCCAAGAGGTCTCCCGCGCGTTCGTCACCCATGAAACCAGCTTGCTCCGCCGGCGCATCGATTTGACCAAATCTCCCGACGAGAAACCCCGATCCGAAAAAGCGCCGCCCGAATCGATCTTGTGGGATGACTGGGCGGAAAGTCGGTATCGGGACGCGCTGGATCATTTGATCGTCGAAGCCGGCGAACGGGGACTTGCCGTGGTCCCGCTCAAGACGCGGCTGGACCAGTTGGCGGGCGGAGTGGGCCGCACCGTTCTCTCGGAGGGGCAGCGGTCGCTGCGGCTGGCATTGGCCAATCCGGGAAACGCGCTGCAACGTTTCTTCCTGAAACTTTCCGGCTTCCTGACGGTTTTCCTACCGTTGATCGCGATCGGATGGGTTTCCTACCAAGTCGTCAAAGGCTATTACGAAAGCGCGCTTTACCACCTGGGCTATCTGGGAACCGATTTCGCGATACACAGCGTATTGCTCATCGCCCTGTCCTGGCTGCTGCCCTATTTTCTTTATCGAAAGCTGAAGCCCTCGGCCGAACGCACCGCGATCAAGGGACTGCGAGACGGCATCGGGCTGGCTTTGGATCTGAGCGGCGACCGGGTGGCGGAGTTACTCCGCGAGATGGAGCAAGAGCGACAGGCCTTGATGGAAGAAGGCCGCCGGATCGCCAGCCTTTCGTCGCCAGCCCAAGTTCCCGAAGCCGTTCAGGGGTCGAAACTGCTGGAACGGGTTCTTCCGGCATCCGTCCGAAAGCGCCAGAAGACCGTCGGCTAGAACGTTGTTCATCAAGGTTTAGCAGTGTGGATCGGGAAGGTTGTAGGTCGGCAATCCGTTGCCGACGACCCGTCATGTTTCCCGCCTCGTCATGTCGGGAAAGGATTCCCGACCTACTACAGCTAACTCGTAGGTCGACAGTCCTTTGCCGACGAAGTGCCCGAGCTCGCCCGGCTTACTCCATGGCATCGAAGTAACTTTTGTCCACCCCGCATTCGGGACATACCCAATCGTCCGGAATGTCTTCCCAACGCGTGCCGGGGGCGATGCCGGAATCGGGATCGCCCAGTTCCTCGTCGTAAACATAACCGCAAGCGGAACAAATGAACTTTCGATATTGGGACATGGATAACGGCTCCATTAATTGATCTTCTTATTCGAGCAATCCTGCGGGCAGCCGACGTGTCCGGCCGCTCGCATTTTTTTCAAGAGTTAAGCGAGACGGCGATCAGCCGCCTCCGATACCGTCCAGGTATTTCTCGGCATCCAGCGCCGCCATGCATCCCGAACCGGCAGACGTGACCGCCTGGCGGTAAACGGGATCGGCTACATCGCCGGCGGCGAATACGCCCGGCACGCTGGTCGCCGTCGCATTGCCTTCGAGCCCGCTCTTAACGATGATGTAACCGTCGCGCATCTCCAATTGCCCGGCGAATATTTCGGTATTGGGCGTATGGCCGATTGCGATGAAGACGCCATCCAGCGTCAAATCCTTGGACGAGCCGTCCTGTGCGCTCTTGATGCGCAATCCGGTGACCCCCGAGTCGTCGCCCAGCACTTCGTCCACCACATGATTCCACTCGATGGTCACGTTGCCGGATCGCGCACGTTCCAGCAGTTTTTCCGAAAGAATCTTTTCCGATCTAAACTTATCGCGCCGATGCACGACGGTGACATGGGATGCGATGTTGGCGAGATAAAGGGCCTCTTCCACCGCCGTATTTCCGCCGCCGATGACCGCCACGGGCTTGTTCCGATAGAAAAATCCGTCGCAGGTCGCACACGCCGATACGCCTCTGCCCTTGAACGCTTCCTCTGACGGCAGGCCCAGATAGCGGGCGGATGCCCCGGTGGCGATGATCAGGGCATCGCAAGTATATACGCCGGAATCGCCGGTCAGCCGGAACGGCCTGGACGACAGATCGGCCGTATGAATGTGATCGAAGATGATTTCGGTCTCGAAGCGTTCGGCATGACGGCGCATGCGCTCCATGAGGTCGGGCCCTAGAAGTCCCTCGGGGTCGCCGGGCCAGTTGTCCACCTCGGTGGTCGTGGTCAATTGTCCGCCCATTTGGATGCCGGTGACGAGGACCGGGTTCAGATTGGCGCGCGCCGCATATATGGCGGCGCTGTATCCAGCCGGACCGGATCCCAAGATCAACAACCGGCAATGTCTTTGTTCGGTCATGTGCTCCTCGGTTGGGTTATCGCAACAACAAAATACCAAGTATGACGATAAGTTTTTGGGGCGTAAACCCCGGCTCTTGATTAAATGACGCCGATTTTGAACAATACCCCGGTCATTTATTTATTTGATTTGGTGAGAATTTTGTCGCAGTTTTACAAAAAGCTCACGATCGGTCAGGATCTGGGCTCGGTACTGGTCAGAGGGCTGCGCGAAGCAGCCTTTTTGATTTACCTGGCTATTTCGTTGTTTTTCCTGATCTCCCTGATGACTTTCGACTCGAGTGATCCGGGCTGGTCGCATACCGGCACGGGCCATCCCATCGCCAACGGCGGTGGCGCGGTCGGGGCCTGGCTCGCGGATTTCTCCCTTTCCCTGTTCGGAATACCGGCTTTCCTGTTTCCTTTTTTGCTGTCCGGTTACGGCTACGCTATCTACAAAGGCCCCGCCTCGAAAGAACCCTCCGGCGCCGCGAACTACCTGTTTCGCTGGTTCGGTTTCGGGACCGCGATGGCGGCAGGCTCCGCTTTAGCCGATATTCACGTACTGCGTCTGCCGTTTCCTCTTCCCGAGACCAGCGGCGGCATCCTGGGCCAGGAAGCGGCCGGACTATTGACCGGCGCGTTCGGCACGACCGGCGCCACCATATTGCTCATCTCGTTTTTTCTGGCGGGCGTCTCGCTTTATACCAGCCTTTCCTGGCTGGGCTTGCTGGACGCGGTGGGGAAAGGCGGCTTGATGGTCGCCAACGGCTTTTTCGCCGCGTTCCGAGCGCTTGCCGGAACATCCCGACCGGAACGGCAGCGCGAAGAAAGCGAGCCTCGGATCGACGCACCGAGAGATAAGGTCAAGCCCAAGCGAATCGAGCCCACGGTCAAACGCAAACCTCAGCCCCCGGAAGTCAAAGACGCCAAAGAGCCCAAGGAACCCAAGGAACCGTTCCGGTTCCGAAAAGCCGCGAAGCCGGCCAGCACGCCTTTGCCGAACGAGGGCGAACTGCCTCCGCTCGATTTACTCAACAGTGTCGCTCCGAAGATCAGGGGCTACTCCGACGCGGCCCTGGAGGAAATGTCCCAGCTGGTGGAGACGATCCTCGCGGATTTCGGCGTGGAGGTCCAGGTCACCGAGGTCCATCCCGGCCCCGTCATCACGCGATTCGAAATCCAGCCGGCGGCCGGCGTCAAGGTGAGCCGGATCAGCGGACTGGCGAAAGACCTGGCGCGGGCCTTGTCCGTCACCAGCGTCCGGGTGGTGGAGATCATTCCCGGCAAATCCGTGATCGGCCTCGAAATCCCCAACGAGGAGCGCGAAACCGTACTGCTCCATTCGGTGCTTTCGTCCGAACCTTACCAGCACTCCGGCTCGCCCCTGACCCTGGTTCTCGGAAAGGACATCAGCGGCCAGCCGGTGGTGGCGAATCTGGCCCGCATGCCTCACCTTCTGGTGGCTGGCACCACCGGCTCCGGCAAATCGGTCGCCGTCAACGTCATGATCCTCAGCATGCTGTTCAAGGCACGGCCGGACGAGATCCGCCTGATCATGATCGATCCCAAGATGCTGGAACTCTCGGTGTACGAGGGCATTCCCCATCTATTGACGCCGGTGGTGACCGACATGAAGGAAGCCGCCAACGCCCTGCGCTGGTGCGTGGCGGAAATGGAGCGGCGATACAAGCTGATGTCCATGCTCGGCGTCCGCAATCTCGCGGGGTTCAATCAAAAGGTCACCGAGGCCATCGAATCCGGTCAACCGATTCGCGATCCCATGTGGTCCGCCGATCAAGCCTTGGAGGGCGAAGAGCCCCCTACCCTAACGCCCCTGCCCTATGTCGTCATCGTCATCGACGAACTGGCGGACATGATGATGATCGTGGGCAAGAAGGTCGAGGAACTGATCGCCCGCCTGGCGCAGAAGGCGCGCGCCGCCGGACTGCATCTGATTCTGGCCACCCAGCGGCCTTCCGTGGACGTCCTCACCGGTCTGATCAAGGCCAACATCCCGACCCGCATCGCCTTCCAGGTGTCGTCGCGCATCGATTCGCGCACCATCATCGACCAGGGCGGCGCCGAGGCCTTGCTGGGCAAC
>NZ_JBDIVO010000258.1:0-6744 GCF_039794385.1 Methylocaldum sp.
CCATGATCGTAGATCCCGCGCAACGTCCGCAGTCGATAGAAGAATTCTCGCGGCTCCTCTCCGCGGAAAGCCGACCGGCCGAAAGTTGAACGGCCGGAGATCGACTCCGGGTCTCCACCGCTCCACCGTAAGATTCCCGCCCTTCTTGGCCGCGCCTAAAGGTATTTAACTTTGCGGCAAAGGATTGTTCCTCTGCGGAAGATGGCATAATGTATGCCCGCCTTCTGGAAAAGAAAAATCAGGAACAGTCATGATGAGTGCGAGCATCAACGAACGCAGGCAAAACACGAATCACATGATCGAGGAGCTTCTGGAGGAGAGGCGGCAAGTTTGGTCGCTGTACTGCACAATTGCGGGAATGAAGCCCTTTACGGTCGAGCAGCCCCTTCGGACGAAAGTCCAGGAGTTCTGCCAATTGCTCATCGATTACATATCGCTGGGGCATTTCGGGATTTACCAACGCATCATCGACGGAACCGAACGAAGGCGGAAAGTACTTGAACTGGCGGAAAACATTTACCCTCGCATCGCCGAAACCACCGATGCGGCGGTGGAGTTCAACGACAAGTACGAAACGCTGATCGGAGACGGGCTCAAAACCCATCTCGAGGATGATTTGTCCAAGCTCGGCGAGGAATTGGCGATGCGCATCGAACTTGAGGATCAACTGATTTCGAGCATGATCGCCTGATCAATGCACCGCAACGGGCGGAAGCACTCGTGAACTGGTCGCGACAGTGCCGCCCAAGCCTGAGGCACCATACGGCCGATGAACTATTGCACACACTGCGGAACATCGCTTCGAACGGGCATTCCCGAAGGCGATGACCGTCCGCGCCACATCTGCGACTCCTGCGGGACCATCCATTATCAGAACCCCAAGCTGATCGCCGGATGCATTCCTGTGTGGCAGGACCGGATACTGCTGTGCAAGCGCGCCATCGAACCGCGTCTCGGCTATTGGACACTGCCCGCGGGCTTCATGGAACTCGGCGAAACCTTGCCGGACGCCGCCCGCCGCGAAGCTCGCGAGGAAGCGAATATCGAGGTGGAGCTCGACTCGGTGTACACCATTTTCAGCCTTCCCCATATTTCGCAGGTGTACGTGTTCTTTCGTGCCCACATGCTGGAAGAACGCTACTCGGCCGGCTCGGAAACCTTGGAAGCGCGCCTGTTCAGGGAGGACGAGATCCCCTGGACCGAAATCTCCTTCGAAACGGTTTATCGCTCGCTGCGTCTATTTTTCGCCGATCGCAAGCAAGGCAGCTATGCATTCAGGCTGGAGACCATCACGCCGGATCAGCGCAGAATGCGGGGAGGTTAGAGCGTTTTCCGGTTTGACGCCGCGCCCCAAGGTACGGTAGGTCGACATTCCTTTCCCAATCGCAAACGGTCGCTTTAGAGCGTTTTTCATGCCGGTGTACGGCTTCGTATCGGGCGGGAAGAACGTAGGTCGGCAATCCTTTGCCGACGAAGTCCTTTGCCGAGCCGATAAGTCGGCGAGGGATTGCCGACCTACGCATTTCCCGATCCTCACCGCTAAACGGCGGAGAAAAACGCTCTAACCTCCCCGTTCGTCAACTCAGCGGCGAACGTAGGCCGGGATGACGAAGGAATCCCGGCAACCCCGCGACAATGCCGGGTTTCGTTCCTCACCCCAGCCTACATGCTGGGCGCCCTGAAACCGGAGAAGCCTTTTCAGGGCTTCCCTAACAGTGCACTCATCCGTTGCCCCATATCCGTAGGCGTATCGACGACGTCCACGCCCGCAGCCCGCAGGGCCGCCACTTTGCTCGTTCCCGTCCCTTTGCCGCCGGTGATGATCGCACCGGCATGACCCATGCGTTTTCCGGGCGGCGCAGTGAGACCGGCGATGTAACCGACTACCGGCTTCGTGACATGCGCCTTGATGTATTCGGCCGCTTCTTCCTCGGCGCTGCCGCCGATTTCGCCGACCAGAATGATGCCCTTGGTCTGATCGTCATTCTGAAACAAAGCCAAAAGATCGATGAAATCCAAGCCCTTGATGGGATCTCCGCCGATCCCGACGCAGGTGCTCTGACCGAGTCCCGCTTTGGTGGTTTGATGCACGGCTTCGTAAGTCAGGGTCCCGGATCGGGACACGATGCCCACCGAACCCTTTCGATGAATAAAACCGGGCATGATGCCGATCTTGCACTCGCCCGGCGTAATCACGCCGGGGCAGTTGGGGCCGATCAATGCGGTGTCGTAATGGGCCAGGGCCGCTTTGACCCGGAGCATGTGCAGCACGGGAATGCCCTCGGTGATGCAGACGATCACTTTTATACCCCCGTCGGCCGCTTCCAGGATGGCATCCGCCGCGAACGGCGGGGGCACGTAAATCATGCTGGCCGTGGCGCCCGTTTCGCGTACCGCCTGCTTGACCGTGTCGAACACCGGCAAATTCAAATGGGTTTGCCCGCCACGCCCCGGCGTCACGCCGCCGACCAGCCGGGTGCCGTATTCCAGACACTGCTGAGAGTGGAAAGTGGCCTGCTTGCCGGTAAATCCCTGGCAAATGACCTTGGTGTTCTTGTCGACGAGTATGCTCATTGCGCAGCCTCCACAGCCTTTTTCGCCGCCTCGTCCAAATCCGACGCGGTTATCAGCGCCAAACCGGACTGCTCGAGCAAGCGCCGGCCCTCCTCGGCATTGGTTCCTTCGAGCCGAACGATCACCGGCACCTGAACGTGCACCTCTTTGACGGCCGAGATAATGCCTTCGGCGATCAGATTGCAGCGTACGATGCCGCCGAAAATATTCACCAAAACAGCTTTCACCTTCGCGTCGGACAAAATCAGTTTAAACGCCTCGGCGACTTTCTCCGCCGTGGTTCCGCCGCCCACATCCAGGAAATTGGCCGGCTCTCCCCCGTAAAGCTTGATGACGTCCAGCGTCGCCATCGCGAGTCCCGCCCCGTTCACCATACAACCGATATTCCCGTCCAACGTGACATAGCTAAGTCCATGCTGGCGGGCCGCAGACTCCTTGGGATCCTCTTGGGCCGGATCGCGGAGCTCAGCCAGATCGGTATGGGCGAACAAGGCGTTGTCGTCGATGTTGATCTTGGCGTCCAGCACCAGTAACGCACCGTCTTCCGTCACCACCAAGGGATTAATCTCGATTTGGCTCAAATCCTTGTCCAAAAACAGCCGATACATTCCGTTCATGATCTTGGTCAACGCGTTGACCTGGTCGCCCCGAAGCCCCAGGGCAAAGCCGATTTCCCGGCACTGGTAGGCCTGAAGTCCGGCGGCAGGATCGACCGTCAGACTCAGAATTTTCTCGGGGTGCTGCGCAGCCACCTCTTCGATATCCATTCCGCCGGCGCTGGATGCCAAAAACAGCACCCTGGCGCTGGATCTGTCCACCACCGCGCTCAGGTAAAGCTCCCGCGCAATCGGGCGGACTTCCTCGATCAGCACGGCATTCACGGGCAATCCGGCGCTGCCCGTCTGAGCGGTAACCAGACGCGACCCCAGCAATTGACCCGCCGAGGCCCCGACCGCATCGACGCTGCCGACCAGCTTGACGCCGCCCGCCTTGCCTCGCCCGCCGGCATGCACCTGGGCCTTCACCACCCACTGCCCGCCGCCCAAGGCGGTCGCAGCTTCGACCGCCTCTCGCTCCGAAAATGCCGGGGTGCCGCGGGGGACCGGCAAGCCGTAGGACGAAAACAAATGCTTCGCCTGATATTCATGTAGGTTCATTGGATACTCCGTTTAGCTCTCGCGCCGGGCATCAATCCTCAAATCGATGCTACTCTTAATGTCTACGGCTATTCTAATAGACCCGCTCCGAAACCGCACCGCAGCCATGTCGCAATGCCACGCACCGACCCCGAACTCGGGCGAGTCTCCGCTCCCCGTGAAACGAGGGAGCGCAAGGTACCTGCAAACGGTTTTGCGGTGAACGACCCGGCACGAGGCTCTACGGCGCTCAACAGCTGCTACGGACAATGGACTTCGACAACAAGCAAATATCGCCCTGTCCGTTCTCCAAACATTACCGCATTCCTGAAAACCAAGCCTGGCAGTCGCTAACGGTTTATCTTCTATACCGTCTGACGCTGGGTAGCGTTTTGGTGTTCCTGTTTTTTTTGGGTGCGCTGCCGTCGTCGCTGGGTAAACACGACCCCGTGCTTTATGCAGCAGCCAGCAGCATCTATCTAGGATCTATTTTTTTCTCGGCTATTCCTCTGCTCCTGCGCCGCCCCGCCTTCCCGCTTCAAGCACAGCTGCACGTGCTCGCCGATCTAGTCTTGATCCCCAGTATCATGCACGCTTCGGGAGGCGTGGAGACCGGCGTCGGCGTATTGCTGGCTTTGTCGGTAGCGGCTGGCGGCATCCTGACCGGCGGTCGCTGCGCTTTGCTGCTGGCGGCGCTGGCCAGCGTGGCAGTCCTGGGAGAAGAAGTTTACGCCGATCTCTCCGGAGCGTTCGAAGCGGCCTACACTTACGCCGGCATGCTCGGGGCCTCGTTCTTCGGCATCGCGATTCTCGCCCTGGTGCTGGCGAGACGCGCGGAGCAGAGCGAAGCGATCGCGGCGCAACGCGGCGTCGACCTGGCCAATCTTCAGCAGCTCAACGAATTCATCATCCGCCACCTGCAGTCGGGTATTCTCGTCATCGATGAGCAGCATCGTATTTGGATGATGAACGATTCGGCCGCTCGGCTTCTCGGCATCTCTTCGACCGCCCGGTCCTTGGAAACCGCCTGTCCGGAGTTGGCCGAGCTGTTTTGGGATTGGCTGGACGATCCGATCCCCGGCACGGTGGGTCTCGGTTCTCGGGCAGGACAACCCTTGCAAGTTCGCTTCACCCGCTTAGGGCCTACATGGCCTCCGATTTACATGGCATTCCTGGAAGACAATGCCCTGTACAATCAGCGGGTACAGCAAAGCAAGCTGGCTTCGCTCGGCCGCCTCACCGCCAGCATCGCTCACGAGATTCGCAACCCCTTGACCGCCATCAGCCATGCCGCTCAGCTTCTGGCCGAGTGCTCGTCGCTGCAATCTCAAGACCGGCGCCTGATACAGATCGTTCTCGACCATACCGCACGGGTTAACATCGTCATCGAGAATGTGCTTCAAATCTCGCGACGAGGCCAATCGAAGCGAGAAATACTTCCCTTGGCGTCTAGTTTGAAAAAGTTTCTGCGCGACTACCGAATGGCGCAGGGAATACATGAAAAAGCCTTTCAACTCGATATCAAGATCGGCGATGCGCTGGTCACGGTCGACCCCAGCCATCTCAAACAGATTCTTGAAAATCTTTTTTCGAACGCGCTGAAATACGGCGAGCCGCAACGCGGGGCCATCCGGGTGCGCGTAAGGCGCCAACGGGGCGAACCATGCGTCGAAATCATCGATCATGCAGCGCCCATCGATAGTCAGACCGTTCAGCAAATGTTCGAGCCATTCTTCACCACCTCCGCCAGCGGCACCGGACTCGGGCTTTATATCGCGCGCGAGCTGGCGGAACTCAACCAGGCTAAACTGGAATATGAACCTGTCGCCGGCGGCGGTTGCTTCCGGCTCCGTTTGGCCGACGCAGAAAAAACCACAATCGAATTATGAACAGACCGTCCGCCCTGGTCGTCGATGACGAGCCCGCCATCCGCGAATTGCTGGAGATCACGCTCGAGCGCATGGATATCGACGTGCAATCGGCCGGCGCATTGCGGCAGGCCCGAGAACTCCTGCAGAACCGGCATTTCGATCTTTGCCTGACCGACATGCGTCTGCCCGACGGCGACGGCTTGGACCTGGTGGAATACATCCAGCTCAACCTTCCGGCACTGCCGGTGGCGGTCATCACCGCGCATGGCAATATGGAGTCGGCCATTCGCGCCTTGAAGAACGGCGCCTTCGACTTCGTCTCCAAGCCGCTGGATCTGCACATTCTTAGGAACCTCGTGAACACGGCGCTCAAGCTCGGTCAGCAAGAAGGCAGGGACCGCCGCTCCCGCCATATATTGCTCGGCGATTCGCAAGCGATGCGCGAAATCCGCTCCAAAATCACCAAGCTGGCACGCAATCAGGCGCCTATATTCATCAGCGGCGAATCGGGGACGGGTAAGGAATTGGTTGCGAGACTGATCCATGCCATGAGTCCGCGGTCCGAAAAGCCGTTCGTCGCGGTGAACTGCGGTGCGATACCGCACGACCTGATGGAAAGCGAATTTTTCGGCCACAGAAAAGGCAGCTTTACAGGAGCGGTCGGGGACAAGCAGGGCTTATTTCAAGCGGCTCACGGCGGCACGCTGTTTCTGGACGAAGTCGCCGACCTGCCGCTGTCGTTGCAGGTCAAATTGCTGCGCGCGATTCAGGAAAAATCGATTCGACCGCTGGGCGAACCTCGGGAAATTCCGGTAGACGTACGTATCGTCAGCGCAACTCACAAGAATCTCGCGGAGATGGTCCGAAACGGCGATTTCCGGCAGGATCTTTTTTACCGCATCAACGTGATCGAGATGCATGTTCCGCCCTTGCGCGAGCGCCGCAGCGATATTCCGGCCTTGATCGACCACATACTCGCAAAACTCACCTCCCCCGGAGATACCAAGGCCGAACTGAGCGCCGAAGCCTTGACCGCACTTATGAGCTATCCGTTTCCGGGCAACGTACGGGAGCTCGAAAATATTCTGGAACGGGCCGTCGCACTCTGCGACGGGCATCGCATTCTGGTCGAGGACTTGAACCTTCCGGAAGGGTCATCCGGG
>NZ_JBDIVO010000259.1:0-6694 GCF_039794385.1 Methylocaldum sp.
CCAAATACACACTCTCGAAAAACTCCGCGACATCCTGCTCCCCAAACTCATGAGCGGCGAAGTCCGCGTGGCGCAGGCATGAAATGACCTTTAACCCCGACATTCACCGTCGCCGTTCCATACGCCGGCGCGGCTACGATTATTCCCGGGCTGGAATGTATTTCGTCACCCTATGCACACATGACCGCACTCCCCTGTTTGGGGAGGTGATCAATGGCGAAATGAAACTGTCCGAAGCGGGCGTCATAGCCGCGGATGAAATATTGGCGACGGCAAAAATGCGCCACAATGTTTTATTCGGTGAATATATCGTTATGCCAAATCACATGCATGGAATCATCGTTGTAGGGGCGCGTTGCACGCGCCCTCGTTGCACGACGCGCCCTGATTGCGATGCCGGACACGAGCCAGGGCGCGTGCAACGCGCCCCTACGATCGGGGATGTGGTGCGCGGGTATAAATCCGCGGTGACGAAACGAATCAATCAATTGCGCAATTCGCCCTCTTCACCGGTATGGCAACGCAATTATTACGAACACATCATCCGCGATGACTCCGCCTATTTGAAGATTGCGGAATACATTCAATCCAACCCGCGGAGATGGCGCGAGGATGTGTACTGTGTTTAGCCCGACCGAACCCGCCATCGAGCTGCATAGGCAGTCATGCATGGGAAAAGTATAGTCACGCCAATATTGCCATGAGCATAGGAGACAAGAATGTTACTGGATGAATTGCGGCGGAATAGACATCGGATCGAGGCGCTGGCGCGGCAGTATGGCGCGCGGCATATCCGGGTGTTTGGCTCCGTGGCGCGGCGCGAGGAGCGGCCCGACAGCGATGTTGATTTTCTGGTTGATCTTCCCCGCGGTTACGATCTCTTTAGTCAACGCATCCCGCTGGCACAAGAACTGGAGGAGTTGCTGCATCGCAAGGTGGAAGTGGTGCCGGAGCACGAACTCAATCGGCACATTCGCGAGCAAGTGATGAACGAGGCTGTGGAGTTATGAATAAACCGTGGCAGCCTTATGCGCTGCATATCCTGGACGCCATCGCCAAAATCCGGCGTATTCAGGCGCGCGGCGACCTTGCTCGGGACGAGGTGCTGTACGATGCCGCATTGCGAAATCTGCAGACCCTTTCCGAAGCCACCCAATTACTGCCCGACGACCGGAAAGCCGCCTTTCCATCCATTCCGTGGAAAGAAATCAGCGGCTTTCGCAACATACTCGTACACAATTACCTCGGCACCATCGACCCTCTGACCATCAGTAATGTGATCGAAAGACACCTGCAACCGCTTGAGGATTGCATCAGGGCTATGCTGGCGCAGGAACCGGGCGGTCGTGATGAGTAGGATTTCGGAGTCCGAAATCGAAACCTTCGCCATCGAGTTGCTGGAACGGCTCGGCTATCAATATGTCTACGCCCCCGATATCGCGCCGGACAGCGAAACACCGGAACGGGACCGCTTCGAGGAGGTGTTGCTGCTGGAACGCTTGCGCACGGCGGTGGCGCGCATCAACCCGAGCATTCCCGCCGACGCGCGCGAAGAGGCCATCAAGCGGATCCAGCGGCTCAATTCGCCGGAACTCATCACCAACAACGAGGCTTTCCACCGGATGCTCACCGAAGGCATCAAGGTGATCTATCAGGACAAAGGACATGAGCGCGGCGATCTGGTGTGGCTGGTGGATTTCGCCAGGCCGGACAACAACGAATTTATCGTCGCCAATCAGTTTACGGTGATCGAGAACCACCAGAACAAGCGTCCGGACGTGGTGTTGTTCGTCAACGGCCTGCCGCTGGTGGTGATGGAACTTAAGAACGCCGCCGATGAAAACGCCACCATCGGCGCCGCGTACAAGCAGTTGCAGACCTACAAGGCGGAGATTCCCAGCCTGTTTGCCTACAACGGGATGCTGGTGATTTCCGATGGATTGGAAGCCAAGGTGGGGTCGCTATCGGCGGGATTCTCCCGCTTCATGGCGTGGAAAACGGCGGACGGCAAGCTGGAAGCCTCTCCGCTTATCAGCCAGTTGGAGACCTTGGTTAACGGCATGCTGAACAGGGCCACGCTGCTGGATTTGCTGCGGCATTTCATTGTTTTTGAACGGACTACCGTTCAAAAACAACCCTCCCTCAATCCCTCCCAAGGGGAGGGAAGCCATTATCGCGAACGGACTACCGTTCAAGGACAGCCCTCCCTCAGTCTCTCCCAAGGGGAGGGCGGCCATTATCGCGGTGGGATGGATTTTGTCGGATTGAAAAAGCAGGTTCGTGAGTTGCGCAAGCATCAAACGAAAGCCGAGGATGTATTCTGGGAGCTTGTACGAAACAGGCAATTCCTGGGTTTGAAATTCAGAAGACAGCACCAATTCGGTCATTACGCTGTTGATTTCTACTGCCACTCCGAAAATCTCGTCATTGAATTTGACGGAGAAATTCACGAGCAGCCTGAGCAGAAGAAAAAAGACGAGAAGCGCGACAAATATTTGCAGAGCCTTGGAAATAAGGTTTTACGGTTCAAAAATGAAGACCTGCTCGACGACCCAGAGTCGGTGTTTGAGCAGATCAGCAAAAGTCTCTCTCCCTCTGGGAGAGACGGAAGAGAGGGTGGTATCACGACAGTGACTACCATCAAGAAGCTGGCCGCGTACCACCAGTACTATGCCGTCAACGCCGCCGTCGCCTCCACCCTGCGCGCGGCGAGTGAAGCGACGCCCGGAGCGGCGGAAACGCCGGAGAGCTACGGCCTGGCGAGCGTAAAGACGCAACCGCCGGGCGACCGTAAGGCCGGGGTGGTGTGGCACACCCAGGGCAGCGGCAAGTCGCTGTCGATGGTGTTTTACACCGGCAAGATCGTGCTGGCGCTGGACAATCCCACCATTGTGGTGATTACCGACCGCAACGATCTGGATGACCAACTGTTCGATACCTTCGCGGCCTGTACCCAGGTGTTGCGGCAGGAACCGGTGCAGGTGGACGACCGCAAGGAATTGACACGGCTGCTGAAGGTGGCCTCCGGCGGGGTGATCTTCACCACCATTCAGAAATTCCAGCCGGATGCAGGCAATGTCTACGAGCAATTGACCGACCGCCGCAATGTGGTGGTGATTGCCGACGAAGCGCACCGCACCCAGTACGGCTTCAAGGCCAAGACCGTGGACGAGAAGGACGCGCAAGGCAACGTCACGGGCAAGAAGATCGTCTATGGCTTTGCCAAGTACCTGCGCGACGCCCTGCCCAATGCGACTTACCTCGGCTTTACCGGCACGCCCATCGAAAAGACCGATGTGAACACGCCGGCGGTGTTCGGCAATTACATCGATGTCTACGACATTGCCCAGGCGGTGGAAGACGGCGCCACCAAGAAGATTTATTACGAAAGCCGTTTGGCCAAGGTGTCGCTCAGTGAAGAAGGCAAGAAGTTAATCGCTGAACTGGACGAAGAGCTGGAGCAGGACGAACTGACCGAGACCCAGAAGGCCAAGACCAAGTGGACCCAGATGGAGTCCTTGGTCGGCGCGGCGCAGCGCATCAGGAATGTGGCTCAGGATATCGTGGCGCACTTTGAAAAGCGCCAGGAAGTATTCGTCGGCAAGGGCATGATCGTGGCCATGTCGCGGCGCATTGCGGTCGAGCTTTATGACGAAATCATCAAGCTAAGGCCGCGGTGGCACTCGGATGAGCTTACCGAGGGCGTCATCAAGGTGGTGATGACGGCCTCGTCGTCGGACGGCCCGAAGTTGGCCAAGCATCACACCACCAAGCAGCAACGCAAGGCCCTGGCCGAGCGTATGAAGGATCCGTATGACGAGTTGAAGCTGGTCATTGTGCGGGACATGTGGCTTACGGGATTCGACGCGCCGTGCATGCACACCTTGTATATCGACAAGCCCATGAAGGGCCACAACCTGATGCAGGCCATCGCGCGGGTCAACCGCGTGTACGGCGACAAACCGGCAGGGCTGGTGGTGGATTACTTGGGCATAGCGTCGGATCTTAAACAGGCCTTGTCGTTTTATGCCGATGCCGGCGGCAAGGGCGACCCCATGCTGGCCCAGGAACAGGCGGTGCAGCTCCTGCTGGAAAAATTGGAAGTGGTTTCTCAGATGTTCGACGGTTTCGCCTACGAAGACTACTTCGAGGCCGATACATCCGGGAAGCTATCCATGATCCTGGCGGCGGAGGAATATATCCTCGGGCTGGAGGATGGAAAGAAACGCTACATTGATGAGGTTACGGCTTTATCTCAGGCGTTCGCCATCGCCATTCCCCACGATCAAGCCTTGGATGTGAAGGATGAGGTCGCCTTCTTCCAGGCGGTGAAGGCACGCTTGGTGAAGTTCGACAGCACCGGGTTCGGGCGTGCTGACGGGGAGATTGAAACCACCGTTCGGCAGGTCATCGACAAGGCGCTGGTGTCGGAGCAGGTCATCGATGTATTCGACGCGGCGGGGATCAAAAAGCCCGATATCTCGATTCTCTCCGAAGAATTTCTGCTGGAGTTAAAAAACAAGGAGCACAAAAACATCGCGCTGGA
Organism: Methylocaldum sp.; assembly: GCF_039794385.1. Classification (NCBI taxonomy): domain Bacteria; kingdom Pseudomonadati; phylum Pseudomonadota; class Gammaproteobacteria; order Methylococcales; family Methylococcaceae; genus Methylocaldum; species Methylocaldum sp. The sequence goes on from NZ_JBDIVO010000259.1 coordinate 4,547, forward strand.
AGTATTGAAGAAACTGCTCAATGACGAAATTAGGGCGCGCGCAAAAAAGAATCTGGTCGAAAGCAAGCGTTTGTTGGAAATGCTCGAAGACGCCATCAAACGCTACCACGCCAAGGTACTGACGGCAGCCGAAGTGATCGAGGAGCTGATTAACGTTAGCAAGGAAATCGTCGAATCGGACAAACAGGCCGAAGCGCTGGGCATGAGCGATTATGAGTACGCTTTCTATACCGCCGTGGCCAACAACAAGAGCGCCAGAGAGCTGATGCAACAAGACAAGCTGCGCGAACTGGCCGTCGTGTTGTTCGAAAGAGTAAAAGCCAACGCGTCTATCGATTGGACAATCAAGGAGAGCGTCAAGGCGAAGCTGAAAGTCATTGTGAAGCGAACATTGCGGCAGTACGGATATCCGCCGGATATGCAGAAGCTGGCAACCGAGACGGTGCTGAAGCAGGCGGAAATGCTGGCGAATGAGATTGCCGCCGGTGGCGTGGGCGTTTAGCCCGTAGGCTGGGACGGAACTTCGCGGAATCCCATCTTATCGGCGCCGCGGAATGCTGGGTTTCCGCTGGCGCATTTTTATACCTGCTGAACGGGCACTTGCGAGTAGGTCGGGAATCCCTTCCCGACACTTCCGTCGGGCCAACGGGTTTGTCGGCAAAGGATTGCCGACCTACGACTGATCGATAGCGGCGACCGCGGACCCGGAATTCCCGACGCGATGAGGGATCGGGTTTTCGTCCCGTTCTTCCGCCTGGAAGCCTCGCGCAGCCGCAAAACCGGCGGCACCGGGCTGGGGCTCGCCATCGCCCGCATGGTCGTGCGCCGCCACGGCGGCGAAATTGCCCTGGCCGACCGACCGGGCGGCGGCTTGCTGGTGAAGGTGACTTTGCCCAAGGTGTCGTCCCCGGTTTTTGCCGGCCCCTGACTGACATCGGCGATTACAGATGTTGTAGGTCGGCAACCCTTTGCCGACGAAGACGCTCGGCCGGGACGTGGCGTCGGGAAGGGATTCCCGACCTACAGGGTGCTACGGTCGTAGGTCGGCAATCCTTTGCCGACAAACCCGTTGGCCCGACGGAAGCGTCGGGAAGGGTCGCGACTAAAGCGACCGTTTGCGATTGGAAGGGGCGTCCTGGCGCTCCAATCGCAAACGGTCTGGCCGGGAGCGCCGGCCAGACCCTTCCCAGGACGGCCGTTTGCGATTGGAAGGGATTCCCGACCTACTAAAACCGATAAAGTAGGTCGGCAACCCTTTGCCGACAACGATGTCTACAAATCAGCCTGCCCGGGAATCAGCGAATAGACCGCGGCGGGGCCGTCCGTGCAGCATCAATCGGTTGCGCGCGATGCATTCGAACGTCGCGCCGCTCTTTTCGGCGCCCCGCCGGTTCGGATAATTGCCTTCGATGGCCACGATCTCGAGGCGTGTCAGCCGGATTTCGGAAAACCCAAACCCCGCGATGAGACGAACCGCCCGCGTGGCGATGCCTTGCCCCTGCCGGGATTGCCTGATCGAATAGCCGATGTTGCCGAAGCCGTGCTCCCGGTTGATCTGATTGATCGCGATACCGCCGTAGAATTCCCCGTCTTCCGTGGAGAAGACGCCCAAATCATAGGCGGAACCGGAACGTATATTTCCCGCGCACTCGCCGAACCACGACCGCGCCGCATCGAGGTCGAACCCCTGGTGGCACCGGGGCATCCACCGGCCCACGGAATGCACGGATTCGTGCGCCGCATCGACGAAAGCTGGACCGTCGTCTTCCCGGAACGGACGGATGCAAAGGCCTGAGCCGAGCAACGGCGGCGTCATGTCGCTTCTTCTTTGAACTATTAATCCGCGGGTTGAAATGACAGCGGCCCATAAAAGCTATCACTGCCCGGCGCTTTCGCAAACAAAGGGATATCCGGAAATCCCATGACACGGGATGGGCCGAGGCTCGAAGCCCAAAGCTCGACCGAGCGCACTCGATTGGCAACGCCTCCACCGTGTAAGGCACATCCGGCCCTCTCGTCGACGTAGTCGCCGGTGCGATTTATCTCGGTTTTGGGGCGCCTTTCAAAAAGTTTCTTGTGTCAATTCAGATGCATGGCTAGCATTTTTTCCATTTATGCACCCCCGGAGCGTAAAGTTTTGCGACATTT
>NZ_JBDIVO010000260.1:0-6623 GCF_039794385.1 Methylocaldum sp.
GAATACGCGGGCGGTGATGCGGTAGTTGCGGATCGATCCCGGGCTCAAGACGACTTCCCGGCAATAGGCTTCCACCAAAGCGGACAATGTAGTAGGCGCTTCAGTCTCCTCGCGCATGGAGTTCCTCCCATTTACGGCAATTCGCTAGCCTTGGTGCGGCATTTGCCCAATGGCTGCGTACATTTAGGTTGAGTAGATGGTCGCGGACCCGTTGGCGCCGTGGACGCAGTCTGGGTCGGACGGACGGCTTTGCAGGCCAAGTCTTCGATGTTGCGGGAATGAGGTTAATCCCGCCAATTCATTTCATTTTAATCGGGTTCGACGGGAGGTTCGACTGATGGTCAAGCCATCCGTAAAACCCTTTTTAGAGCATACAAGGGTTTTTGTTTGCACTTTGCGTGCCGCCTTGGGCACACTCGCCGCCGAGCAACTCGGAGACCCTCTATGCGTAATGCGCTGCTGGCGCTTTTCTGTTGTTTCACGACTGCCGCCCGTGCCGATGACGACGGCGAGCGGGCCGCGCTCGCCCGCCTGATCCATGAGTTGGACGCCCTGGCGCCCCTGATCGCCGAAGCCGAAACCCAAGCCAATCCGGAGTCGCGGGTCAGATTCCATTATGGCTGGCTTCGCCAGGACATCGAGCACGTCAAACTCGGCATCCGTGAACACATCGAAGCACCACGCACGACGCCGAGAGAGTTTCCACCGCTCAAGGGCGATTACCGGCGCTGAGCCGGTGAATCATGTCACTGTGATCGCTATCGGAAAAAGCTCATGACGCATGTGAAACGCACCCTCAAACACACCGTTCGGCGAGCACGATCGGTCATGCTTGCCTCCTTGATCCTGGCGGACACCGCCTTCGCCGCGCTGCCGACGCCCGTGCCGCCGACGACTTCACCGGCCGCGGGCGACTGGCTCAACCTCATCAAGGGCTACATCAAGGATGGCGGGATCGTCATCGGATTGTTCCTGGCGGTGGCCGGCTTTCTCTGGCTCTCCTGGCATGTTCTCGCCGATCTCAATCAGGTTCGGCAGGGCCGAAAAGAGTGGGGCGAACTGGGCCTCGGAGCGGTGGCCGGCGCCGCCATTTTCCTGTTCGTGTCCTATCTGCCGGGCGAAGCCGCGGGTGTCATCTGATGGCCGGCTCATCCGAGACACCCGATATTCTCGGGGATCGGCTCAACGAGGAGCCGGTCATCTTCCGGGGGTATGCCGATTCGGAGTTGGGTACGGCCATCAAGCTGGCGGCGGCCTTGCTGTTTCCGCCGAGCGTGGTCATCGGCCTGATCCTGGGGCGTCTCGCGATGGCCCTCGGGGTCGCCATGATCGGCGCGATCGCCTTCGTCTATTTCGGGGCGGGGCTCTATCAGCGGCTGAAACGTGGCCGCCCGCACTTCTATCTTCAACAGCGGGTGCATCTTTTCCTGGCGGACCTCGGTTTCGTCCGCTGTCAGTTCAATTTCCGGGGAGAGTCCGCCCGGTTTCGGTTTCCGGACGGCTCGTACCAAATGAGCCTTGGCCGCGACGCCCTCCGCGATTGAAACGGACACGGGACTGCGTTACCGCGCCGAAAACGAGAACCTTAGGTCCCGTATCAACACGCTGCGGTCGGTGATCGCAGGGCTGTTCGTCGTCATTCTTGTCCTTTGGCACGGCTGGGAGGACGCGAAGAAGGACGCGCGCCTCTTCCTTCCGCCGAACCTCCGATCGGGTGGCATGATCCATCGGGACGATCCGAGGCCGGAGCATATCTACGGCTTCGCCCGATACATCTTTCAGCTGCTCAATTACTGGCCGCGAAACGGCGAGGAGGACTATGGCCTCGTGCTCTTCAAAGCTCAGAACTATCTGACACCCGCCTGCCAGGACGAACTGAGGAGCGATCTCGAGGCCCGCGCCAAACGTGGCGAACTGACGGACCGAAAACGCGCCATCCACGGACGTGCCGGGCCATACTTACGAGGAATCCAGCGTCGAGGTCAAGGGGAATGGCGTCTGGATCGCGCGGATCGACTTCCGGATCGAGGAGCATGTTCGCGGGATGCCGGTGAAGACGGTCGACATCCGCTACCCCATCCGGGTGGTGGCATACGACGTCAGCCCCGAGGTCAACCCGTTTGGCCTGGCCCTTGATTGTTTCGCGAGTCCGCCCGAACGAATCGAGGGCAGCGAGACGTCACGGCCGGCCTTACCCCCGATATTCAAACTCGGCTCATGAATCCGCATCTCGTCGTTCTGTCCACCCTTCTGCTGTTGACCGTCGCGACCCGTGCGGAGGAGCCGGTCGGCGCGTCTGCCGACACGGAGGGGGAGAGCGGTGTCCACGCGCTCTCCGCATCGGCTTCGGTGCCGGAAACCGCGTTCACCAACCCGGGTTCCGACATCCCGCCGGGCCTCGGGCTCGACGTCGAGCCCGAGGCAGCACCCGGCGCGCTTCCGATCGAGCGGCTGACCTGGCACAAACTGCCGCTCCAGATCACCCTCCCGGTCGGGCAGGAGCGCCTGGTGTCGTTTCCGGTCGCGGTGCGGGCGGGGCTGCCGCCGACACTGACCCCCGATGTCCTCAGGACCCAGATCCTCAATGACGGGACCATCTATTGGACGGCGCTCAAGCCGTTCGGACCGCAACGAGTGCGGATCGAGGCCTTGGGCACGGGCAACACCTACCTCCTGGATCTCTCGGCCTCGGACCGGATAGCCGATACCCGCCCCATCGAAGTGTCGATTCCGGAAGGGAAGCCCTCCGCCGCGCCGGTGGATGCGGCAGCGACGGACGTTGCCGAAAACCGGTCCGCCGGGACGGACTACGTCACCCTGACCCGGGTGGCGGCGCAGCATCTCTACGCCCCAGAGCGCCTGCTGAACGTTCGAGGACGTGATTCTCGATCCCCGAACGCTCCGGGGCGCCTGGCTCGCCTGCACCTTCCAACACGCGAGGCTCTACCCCAAAGGCGACGAACGGGACGTGACGGCCGCCTATCTCGTGTCCAGCCGGCCGTTCGAGGACGCGCTCGATGGGCGGCAATAAGCTCCTGCCGATTCTCGGCACGTTCGCACTGGTGCTCGCGCTCTTCGCGGGATTCCGCTCGTGCGGCAAAAAGGCGGCGACAGCCGAGTCCGAGCTTCCGGTCGCCGAGGTGCCGAAGGCACCCGCGCCGGATGCCGATTCTCCGGCGGACACCATCCGCGCGCTGACCGCCCAGGTCGCCTCGGCCAAGTCGGAGATGGCGCAGCTTCGGCGCGAGAACGCGGAACTCCTGAAGCAGCGCAACGACATCGCGACCCAAGTCACGAACGAGGTCACGGCGGCGGTTCGCCGGGACCAGGCCGCACAGCGCAACGATGAATACACCCGCCTGTCATCCCGCCTCGACGATCTCTCCAACCGCCTGGGACTGGTCGCGCCGCTGGCGTCATCCGATCCGTCGGACGGTGCGGCGGTCGACCTCGATCCGGCCGCCCTGAACGCCGCGGTGGTGTGGGTCGATCCGCTCGGGTCCAGCCTGGTCAAACGCGCCGGCGACGCCGTGTCCCGGACCGCCACCGCGACCGCCGAGGCGGCCCGTTCGGGCGGAAGCCTGCTGCACGGCGTCGGCGAAAACCCCCTCCTGGACCATGCCGGGCTCGGCGGGGGTGCCGCCCATCCCGCCGCTGCGCCGGAACCGGCCTACACGGTGCCGCGGAACGCCACCCTGATCGGCTCCACCGGCATGACCGCGCTGATCGGGCGGATTCCGATCAAAGGCCAGGTGGAGGACCCGTATCCCTTCAAGGTGATCGTGGGCTCCGACAACCTCGCCGCCAACGGGCTCGAGATTCCGGGCGTCGACGGCATGATCTTTTCCGGGACCGCGATCGGCGACTGGGCGCTCTCGTGTGTCCGGGGCACCGTGCATTCGGTCACGTTCGTGTTCGACGACGGCACGATCCGCACCCTGAGTTCCGATGATCAGAGTCTGCAGCGGAAAGAGCAGCAGAGCGCTCAGGCCCAGGGCGCGCCGCCCCCCGCCACCGGCAGCGCCACCAAGCCTCTCGGCTGGATCTCGGACCGGCGCGGCATCCCCTGCGTAACCGGGGCGCGCGTGACCAACGCCGCGCAATATCTGGGCGGGCGCATTCTGGCGAAGGGCGTCGAGGCGGCGGGTCGGGCCTACGCCCGCTCTAAGACCACGATCGGGGTAACGCCGCTCGGCGGCTACACCAGCACGGTCACGGGCAGCCCGGAGCAGTACGCCGCCGGTGAGGTCGTCTCGGAAGGCGCCAACGAGGTGGCCCGCTGGATCGCCGAGCGGCAGAGCCAATCCTTCGATGCCGTGTTCGTCGACACCGGCGTCGAACTCGCGGTCCACGTGGACCGGGAGCTCCCCATCGATTACGAACCCAAGGGCAGGAAACTCGACTATGCGCACGCTACCCCAGCCGTTCACGCGGGCCGTGACCATGATCTCGATTAGCCTCCTGGTCGGCTGCGCCACCGGCAGCAAGGACACCCTTCTGCCGCAGGGGGGACCCACCATGCGGGAGGTTTACGATGCCCATTTCGAAAAAACCCGGCAGCGCCGAACGGAAGGCGCCCGACGGGAGCGGGGTGCGCGCGGCCCAGGCGATGCCGCCCTGAACCTGGACGGCTGGACCCACGAGGCCCACACCGAGATCCAGCACCTGTTCCCGCGCCTGCCGAATCCGGACCTCGTCCTGTACGTTTTCCCGCACATCTCGCCCCAGGGCCATCCGGTGCCGGGCTATGCCACCAGTTTTCCGATGTATGAGACGGTGGAATACGCCCTGCCGGGCGAAGCGGAGGGGTGGTGATGCCGCAGTTTTCGTTTTTATCCAAACCCCGAGCCATCGAACCCGCGCCACGCGGGCCGTTCGACCGGACCACGCCGCCCACCGAGGCGGACGTCAGGCGGCGCTACGAGCGGCCGAGCAGTTTCACCAACCATCTGCCCTGGCTCGACTACGATCCCGAACACCAGGTCTTTCTGCTCGACGACGGGCGCAACGTCGGCGCCTTGTTCGAGATCCGGCCCGCCGGCGTCGAGGCGCGCCCGGAGGCGTGGCTGGCCGAGTTCCGCGACAAGATCCAGCAGGTCTCACGGGCTCGGTCGCGGAGCAACAAGACCCTTGGGTCTTCCAACTCTTCGTCCATGACGAGTACCGGCTCGATGGCCTGGCCGACCAGGTGGAGGCCTACGCGCGGATCGAAATTCGCGACTTGGCCTATACCCGCCACTGGCTGGCTGTGCCGCGACCACTGCGCCAACATCGCACGGCCCGGCGGACTCTTCCATGACGATCAGGTCACGGGTGGGCCGTGGCAAGGGAATCGACGGAAGGTCCACGCGTGCTTGTTCAGGCGGCGCAGCGCCACCCAATCTCTCAAGGGACCGGATGATCTCGGTCCGATCCGGGAGCTGAACGAGGCCGCGGCCCGGCTCACCGCCGGACTTGAATCGACGGGGGTGGGCGTCCGCCGGCTCGGCGGGCGGGACCTTTACGAGTGGATGCTGCGCTGGTTCAATCCGCGCCCGGCGGTAACGGCGGGCGACGTGGAGGCCTTGCTCGCGCTTGCGCCCTATCCCGGCGACGATCACGAGGACCGGCCCTACGGCTACGATTTCGGCGAAGCCTTGGTTCTGGGACTTCCGCGTTATCATCCCGAGAAAGGCCTCTGGTGGTTCGACGGCCTGCCGCACCGCGCCATCACCATTCAACAGCTGACCGATCCGCCGACGATCGGTCAGTTCTTCGCGGAACGGCGCATCGGCCGGCATCTGTACGCGGTGTTTGACCGGCTGCCGCCAGGCGTTGTGATGGCGATCACGGTCGAGTTCCAGCCTCAGGACGATGTCCGCGAACGCCTGGTTCGGGTGGAACGCGCCGCGATCGGCGACTACGCCGAGGCCCAGCTCGCCGGCGAGGACGCCAAGGCCGCGCAATTCCAGATCGCGCAGGGGAACAAGCTGTTCCCGACCCAGATCACGTTTTACCTTCGCGGCGAAGACGAGGAGGATCTCCGCCGAAAGCAGAACCAGCTGCATTCCCTGCTCCTCACCAATCATCTCCGGCCCATCGACGAGCGCCAGGACCTCTGCGCCCTGGACACGTACCTCCGGTGCCTCCCCATGGGCTACGACCACCGCTTCGACCGGAAACGCGCTCGCCGATCGCGCTTCATGTTCGCGCGCCATCTGTCGAACCTGGTGCCGCTCTACGGCCGCTCGACCGGTACCGGCCACCCCGGCATTCTGGTCTACAACCGGGGCGGCGAGCCCCTGACGTTCGACCCCATCGTCGACCGGAAATCGAACGCCCACGCCCTGATCCTGGGGCCGACCGGCGCCGGCAAGTCCTCGCTCCTGGTGTATCTCCTGCTGCACATCATGGCGGTGCACCGGCCGAGACTGTTCATCATCGACGGGGCGAGTTCGTTCCGGCTGTTCGGGCAGTATCTCGAAGCCCAGGGGCTCTCGGTGAACTACGTCCAGGTACGGCCGAAAAGCGACGTGAGCCTGCCGCCCTTCGCCGAGATCGGAAAGCTGCTCGATCCCAAGCACCGGCGACGCCTAGACCTGGATTTGGCCGGCCCCGAAGACCTGGACGACGCCGACGACACG